>SUSY01000006.1 GCA_015063185.1 Thermoplasmata archaeon | reverse complement strand
AAACCCACAGGACTTCGAACCGTAACCTTATAAGAGTCGATTCATATGGGGAAGACGGTCTTTCGACCTGTTTGGGTTTGGTCGCTTCAAACAATTGAAAGACCACTTTTAACCCTTGTCCAGCATCTCACCGCATTCAAGAAACTACTATGAAGAAAACTACGTCCTATCTGCAATATGTGTCATACGCGGGTATAAAATACATAATACGATAAGCGTCTGATGGACGATCCTGAGTACAGGCAATCACGACCATACAATGATGAGAAGACAATCACGGATGAACGCGATGAAGACACAGGCGTTACGGCATCAGCAGATATCGCAGCCGCAGATATACTGAGTGACATCGATGAACTGTATGTCGAGATTGGAGAGAAGTTCTACTATAAGGACAAAGATGGATATAGTGAGCTGTTCGAGGAAATCGATCAGAAATTCAAATTACTACATGCACTGAACTATAATGAAACAAGTGCGACATCTGCGAATTCCAACGACAATTCGGATGAAGCTGACACACTGAAATGGAGTGCAAGACTTGCCATAGGTATCGTATCTGTCCTAATGATGGCATCCATTTCTTGGTCCTTTGGATTATTCAGTGGTGACTCTTTCGTACTGTTCTTCTTCATCCTATCTGTTGCATCCCTCTTAGGCGTCCAAGGAATCCACATGTTCCTAACTGGCAAAGGTCACGGAAGATGGAACGATATCGGAATAAGATGGGATGAGTACAACGAATTTGCGATACCTCGAATCGCCAGCCTTGCAGGTCCATTCATATGGCTATCGGCAATCGTTTGTTCTATCGGAATCAGCGTGTTACTCAACACAATAATCCTGGGAATCATAATACTGGCCTGCGGAGTATTACTGATGATGGTTCCGCATTTCATTACAAGGGATAGTCTTATCCAATACAGATTAAAGGAGCCTATATGCCCACGGATAAGAACACAGGTCTTTGCAATAATCATCACGATCATATTGATTGGGGGAGGCATGATGCTCTCATCCTACGCAACCGGTTCTAGTACAGATATCTCCATAGATTTAGAAGAGGATTCTTTCACAATCAACCACTTGTTTGATTCGTATACCATAAGATATGAGGATGTCATAAGCACCCACATTGAGGAGGATTTTGACAGAGGCGAAATGAAATCAGGTTATGTGACACTAAAATCATCTGGAGAGGTATTCAAAAACTACATGGGAGAATACATATGGCCGCATACAATGAATCCATGAACCCAATGTGTATAATCTTGGTCACAGATGAGTGGACATATGCATTTAATTTAGATTCAAGGGGCTCTACGACATCATTATACAATGAATTGGTTGCCAGATACCCCTATGCGATTATACCAATCACCATGACATCAGGACTCACCAACAAACCTATCGCAGGAGTGTATTGACATGAGTATGGCGGGCATTCCAAAAGCAACAAAGAAACTTAAACTAGTGAATGAGGCACTGAGAGAAGAACTCGTTGAGAAGATATATACCCCGCCAGACTACCTTTCAATTAGCTACTTAAGAGTTCGCAATAGAGAACTGTTCAAAGAACTTGGAAAGATGCAGTACGATGGACATGTCCATGCCGATGAAACTAAAGTTCCTGCACTGATGGCAAGTTATCTCAGAGAACTCAATGCCAATCTTGCAAGGATCGAAGAACTTAAAACTGATGAGGAAAGACTCATACCCGAAAGGGAAGCGAGTAAACAGGAATTTTCCAAAAAGAAAAAAAGTATTAATAAAAGCATATATGGCAAGTGATACCTCAAATTACCGATCTTGTGTAGAACTCATATGATTAATGGATATATTCCTACTTAGTTGGTAAGTATAATATACTCATAATATGATATCAATCACATGGGAGAATACATAATCAAAAAGACATCAAACGATGGATTTGTTTTCAATATAGTTGCCAACAACAAGGAGATTGTTGGTACTTCACAAACATACAAGTCCAAGGCTGCTGCCAAGATTGGTATCGAATCGGTAAGAAAGAATGCCAATGTGGAGATTGAGGATCAAACCCTCCAAAAATACGAAGAAAAGAAGAACCCTAAGTGGGAAATCTATCTCGACAAGGCCGATGAATATAGATTCAGATTGAAGGCAGTAAACGGAGAGATCATCATTGCATCTCAAGGATATACGGCTAAATCCAGTGCCAAGAACGGCATAGATTCCATCAGAAGGAACGCTGATTCCGATATCATCGATGAGACCCTAATAATCGATGCATGATGATGACAAAGATTGTTTGACTCTTTCCTCAAAACACATTCAGTAAACCCATTTCCGTTTTACAAATATCCGAACACAATAGGGCGGATCATCCGACCAGCCCCCTGATCGGATATCCATCCCTCTTCAATAGGTGCCAGAATACCACATAAATGATACAACAGATCAAAAGTACGGTTGCAATTGCATAGATGAACAGATCCGGTGGGAAATTGGATGCAATCACCATACCAATGAATGCCAATATGAATGTAGTAAAATTAAGCACGGATGAAACAGAACCGTTGTCCCCATCATGATGGTTCATCAACAACACATAACCGAATGAACGTGCAGTGATTGTATTGGAGCAACTTGGTACTATAGAAAGCATGAACCAGAACCACCCAAGAGGGGCGACGAAAGTCATCATTACCGTACTTAACAATCCCAGAATGAGTACGACCATCACTATACCCAGATTGCTGAGTCCCAGACGTCTGACTATATTGGACAAAATCAGTGCTAAGATGCATGCACCACACAGTGCTAAACTATATTGAGTGCCTGTAAGTCCGAATTCCTCCTGATAGATATATGAGGATACGGCAATATATGCCAATTGGGCCATGGTGAAGATACAGATCATCAACATGAACATTGTGAAACCCTTGTCCTTTACAACAACACCCAATCTGGAAATGGACTGTATCACAGTACCCGTAAGACGTTCCTCGGGAAGATATGCGGGGAGCATAACACCCATAACGAGACATGTCAACCCTACAACGGCTGGCGCAACGAACGTGGATGGCCAACCATATGCGTTGATTAACACTGTACCGATAACGGGGGAAAGCATTGGCCCCAATATACCCAGTGTTGCAGTTATGGATAGAATGCGCGTCCTTTCGGAACCATCAAAACAATCCTTTATCAGGGCGAATGCAGTGACCATCGCGCCGGCACCGCCGAATGCCTGTATCATCCTCAATACAATGAAGAGCCAGATATTGTCAACGAAACAACATGCGAAGTTGGATGATACATAAATCGCCATCGTCGCAATGAGTATTTTTCTCCGACCGTACTTGTCACTGATAGGGCCCATCAAAAGTATGCTGAAAGACAGTATCAACATGAACATGTACAGGGACATGTTCATCGTTGCCTCATCAGTATTGAAGTCACATACCATCTGAGGCAATCCGGAAAGATACATATCCGTTGACAATGGGCCAAATATACTGAGCAGTAGAATAAGAATCATCAACGGAACAGTACCCAAACGCATAACACCCATACTGCGAAGTTTATGATATACATTTGGCTACTTTAGGAATAAGACAATCCAATTGTCTACATGAATGCGTCATCTGTACAAGTATTGGAAAGGATGTCCTCGACCTTCACACCCTTGAGGTAATCCACATCTTTTCCAAGATACAGGGCCCTTACATATGTAGAGACATCATGAGGTACATTATCATTTATCCAAACCATAACATCCTTCTTCTCTGAAAGACCAGATTTATTGAGCATAGACATATACTTCATCACCTTGGCCTCCTTAACCCTTGCATACTCAATGATCTTGTCGGCTTTGGATGCGATTTTGGACCTCAACGGTTCATTGATCTTAGGTAGGACATCATCCAACATATCAAACCTCACTGCATTGAACAAGACATGATCATCCTCCCCCAATGACCAAATGGCAGTATTCAACATCACATAATCCCTGGATTTCATCTTTATACGGAATCCATCAATATTGACGACAAAACCCTCCTTCTCCAAACCGTCCGCCTTGTCCAATATATCCATCGCAGAATCAAGATCTATATTGCTCAATACAGTGGTCATTACGCCATATTCATCTGCGAATTTCAAGACCTCATAGTAATGATACTCACGACCATCGATAGAATTTCTTATTCCAATAAGGTACAGCCCCTTTTCCTTAGAGCTATAATTCACCACATGCACATCATCATCGAAGATGTACTCGAATATGAATGTCAGATCAGGATTGTCCCGAATCATGGACATATAATTATCATGAGTCTCAACATACCTGTATCCATTCTCCAATCTGAAAGACGCGTTCCTATCTACCGCCCTACTTCCGGACATTACTAACTTGCCATCATAGAAACGTGCTGATTGCATGGAACCATCCAATTTATCAGAGAATTCTACCACTTTTGCACTTCTCAATAACTCTCTGATCCTTTCCTCAGACGTATCGGAGCGCTCGTTTAGATTCATGAATTTTTTGAAAGGAGTCAGAGCCAACTCCCCCTTCCTGATATCTATGACCACACTCCTGCATTCTGCAAACAATCCATCATATGCCTTGTAGTAGTCTGCCCCATCAATCGAATGTGGAAGGCGATAGTGCAGAAGTATCAAATCCTCACATTGGACCCTATGGAGATCGAACAGAATGTCTTTGTACTCCTTGATATCAAGCCTCTCTACCCAATGATCCAGATATGTCCTGCAATTGCCATATGAGTATAGACCGTCGTCTCCGAACCTGTCGAAATACGCTTTCTTTATCTCCATGATCTTATCAAGCGCCACGTTCCAACTCATACTTCACAACCATACATCATTGGATTTAATGTTACGCAATTCATACGGACAAACATCACTTGTGGCTGTCCGACGTTTCGTGTGGGTAACGTCGAAAGTGCTTGCAGTCAGCTTAGACTGTTCGCTCATTCTGTCTGTTTCATGTCGGACCGGGCCTTGCTGCCCCAAGGCCGCGACTTAGGATGTTCCTTGCTGCGTTGACGTCCTTATCCAGTCTTGGGTCACAAAAGGGACATTCGTGTATGCGTACCGATAGGTTCTTTTTGACCATATTTCCGCATCCGGAGCAAAGGTTGGATGTGTTGCGTGGGTCCACACGGGATACGGAGGTACCGGTACACTCAGCCTTGTACTCCAATCCCGTCATGAACTTGTTCCACGCAGCATCCCTGTAGAGTTTCCTCACTGTCTTCGAATTCGAACCCCTCATCATCTTGAGGATATCGAAGCCTTCCACATAGATGTCACCGTGATTGTATACCATCTTGGATGTTATCCTATGATTATGGTCCTCCCTATGATTCCTCATCTTCTTGTACGGGTGAGACAGTCTCCTTTGGAGACCCCTGTATTCGTGTGAATCCTTGTGATCGGGATTGTTATTCCATATGTTAGCTATTCTTCTCTGCAGACTTCCGAAGTATAGTGTATCATATTCTCTTGTGTCTTACTAGCGTATAATGCGTATTCTGTGGCACGAACGATGTGATCCTTGTCGGACATCTTTACAGGATTATCCTTGGCATATTGGAATATGCCATTCTTCCTGAGATATCCGAGATTCTCCGTACTCATGATTTACCTATATGTCCTGATGATACATATGCCTCTGAGAAGAAGTTAGTGAAAATAGTGAAAGAACTGTCCGGTTGTCGATTCACGAATCGATGGTGGGGTTCCTTAAACCTCTCCGATCGAACCCATATCACAAAGACTACTGGCCCACACAAAAAGTCAAAGAGGCTCACTTGTTGAAACATGGATTTGGGATTGTAGAATATATCGAGATTCTAATACACCCCAACAAAGAACTACTCTGGGACATGTACATCGTAACTATGATTCCAAGAAGTGCATTGGATTGCGACCTACCGTTTAAAAACAGCAAAAGGGAGGAACAGATCAATCATAATGGGAGAGATGACAATGGACAATCCTATGATCAATCACCAAGAAGCATCTCATCCAGCCTCTTATTGAGTTTCATCAGCATCTTATGGAATTCCTTGGCCTCTTCAGGAGAGAATACGGATAACATGGTCGCATGATGATCCATGAATATCTGTTCCGCAACATCAAAGATCTGCTTACCTTCTTCCGTCAGACATAATGAAGAGGATTTCCCTTCGGATGTATCCACTACATATCCCCTATCCATAAGTTCTGACACGATTATTGATACTCTGGCCTTATTGAACGGTGTATTCTCCATGATATGTTTCTGAGAACTGCCTGGCTCATAGGCTATTACGGACATCACGATAGTATGATATGCCTTCAACCCTAAATGACCCAGTCTCTCATCGGTAAGGTTGATGAGCCTCTTGGTGGACTTCTTTGGGATGCAATTCATCATGTAAACGACATCTTTAGGCAATTCCATCAATACACCTGACCTAGAGAATACCTCAAAAGATATAACTTCGACCGACTGATATGCCATATTAGGTAATCTGACCCATATATTCTTACCCCTAACGTATGGAGAGGAACGTTCTTGTGCCCCAATTCATATATTATCCGATTCCGTGTTATAATATCCCAAACACAATTATATGGCACATATAGATGATATCGCATGAAGGAGATTATCGACAGAGTTCCGCTCCCCTTGTCCGGTGTCGCATTGAGTCTAGCATCTCTCGGCAATCTATTGGATAATGAGGCGTTACACATCTTATGCGGATCCATATCTGTCACACTGGTCCTCTTATTGATCCTGAAATTGATGTTGTCCCCAGAAAGTATCAGAGGTGATCTTAAAACCCCGATACTGGCAAGCGTGTCCGGAACATTTCCTATGACACTGATGTTGCTAAGTACGTATATCTCCAACACTATCTACGAATTCGCTCTAGCACTGTGGGCATTCGCCATCCTGCTACATATTGCCCTCATGATCTACTTCACCAAGACATTCATCATAGGACTGGATATGGAGAAGGTATTTGCAAGCTATTTCATCGTATATGTCGGCATAGTGGTGGCATCCTGCACATGTCCATTCTACGACATGTTGATCCTTGGTGAAATCATATTCTGGTTCGGATTCTTGGCATTGGTCCCACTTTTTGTACTGATCTCATACCGTTATGTGAAATATAGGAAGTTTCCAGAACCTACATTTCCGTTGCTATGTATCTACTGCGCTCCTGTCAGCCTGTGCATTGTCGGATACGTTAAGTCCATGACCCAGATATCCGAGCCATTCATTATGGCCATGTATATCGCATCCACATTGTTGTACATGTTAGGATTGTGTGTTGTAGCAAAGACCCTGACATTGAAATTCTATCCAAGCTATGCCGCGATCACATTCCCGATGGTCATCTGTGCGATGGCCACTACTGTAGTATCCAAGGTTCTGCAGGAATTTGAATTCCTAAATACATTGGCGATGGTGGAAACGGTCATTGCATCCATAATCGTATTCTATGTACTGATTAGGTTCGTAATGGCTATAGCAACCCCTTCTAAAGGTTAACCAAGGAATTGATCCTGTCTACCTCTCCGCTGATGACGGTCTGATCAAAGTCCAGAGATATCGCATTGACAGGACAGAGCTCCACACAACGACCACATCCCCTACACATATCCAGATTCAATGAACATTTTCCATTCTCGATAGATATGGCTTTGGTGAAACAAATCTCCTGACACGATCCGCAACCTATGCACCTACCGACATCCACAGATACAGATACGCCATTCAATCTCTTGAACACACCACCGATCTCATCGGAGATGTTACGTGTCATATTCCAGAGACAACAACACGGACAACAGTTACAGATAGTCATGAGGTCCCTCTTATGACCTGTGTTCAACCATATGGAATCCAATTTGTTACGACCTATTATATGGACAAGACCCAGCTCAGTACATTCATCGATGTACCTCTTGGCCTCCTCCCTAGACGCCAGATGACCAAAATCCACAGGAATCTTATGTACGCCCTTACCTAGGAACACACACCCCTTGTCACGAGGAAAATCATCACATCCATTGGATTTTCTGCACAGACAAAAATTCATGATGAATATGTCCGAACTCCTATCGATAATGTCCTTTACGATATCGCTTGGAAGAACAGTACTCTCACCACCATCCTCAAAATCAAGATTCATATCGATACGTCTGGATCTTACCACATCATCCTTCGGAAGGACGACCATGTCATCCCCATCGAACAAGGTCTTGGTCACCACCTTGTTAAAGACCTTGGAACGTCTGGTGAATGCGGCCAATCCAAAACGTGACCAGAATACTTTACTGAGTCCCTTTACAGAGATATAGGGGATCAACGGCATCTTATCTACCCCCTATAAATCCAGAACGGACTCTTTTTTGTCCAGAATTTGTAGATTTTCTTATGAATTCAGGCACATCATCATATCTGCGCCCAATCTCTGCATCCGTATAGATACGTAACAATCTGGTATTGGAGAATGCTGAACCCCCAACTTCACACACAGAATCCGGAAGAACAGCACCCTCTGGGTCATCTATTTCTGTAGATTCGTCTGTTATAATTGTAGAAAGGTTCTCACAACCCATGAATGCGAAATCCCCTATCGTTTCCACCCTAAATCCAATCCTGATCGAGATCAAACTAAGGCAATCATTGAACATACCTACGGGGATATCGATCATATTTTCAGGAAGATCGACATCCTTCAATCCACTACAACCGGCGAAATGGTATCCTCCAAGGAATTCCAGATCCGTTGGCATCTTGAATGACGGGTCCAATTCAGCCCCTGCAAAGGCATGTGACATGAGATGACGGATCGTACCTGGGTAGATGACGGATCTGACCTTACCTGCATCGGTGAATGCCATGCTGAATATCGTGACCACGGTGTATTCGGTATTGTTGAACCTGACCTTGGAGGGTATCCTGACCTCTCCCGCAAGATTCGTGGTAGCACCGCTCAATCCCACCTCACAATCATCCACCGATAGCACGACATACCTCATCTGACTGTACACGAACTCAGTACCAACATTCACCATGACGTCCAAATCCGCATACGGGTGTATAAGATGTATCTCCACACGAATCGTCGGTGAGCCAATATCGAGAAGACAAGTTATTTGACACCATAATGTAATACGAAAAATGGAATCATTATGGATGATGTCAAGACTGCTAACCGCTCTATATTTATCGTATCAGTCCTGATAACGGGTGCGATTGCAGGTTCCTTTGTCTGGATGTTGTTATTCATAATGGAATTGGGGCTTGAACTCATCTGGGATCGTGTCCCAATCTATTTGGGCCAACTATATCCTGTGATAATGTGTGTGATCGGAGGCGTCATCATAGGACTTTTCGCCAGACACTACGGTCAATACCCAGAGAAACTCATGAGCGTAATGGCCAAAGTGAAACATACTGGAAGGTATGAATACAAGGATCTCGCACCCATGTCTGTAGCGGCTTTGTTGCCCATGGTGTTCGGGGGATCCATCGGACCAGAAGCAGGATTGGTAGGTGCGATAGCAGCGATCTGTACATGGGTAGGAGACCGTCTGAAACGCTTCGGCAACGATTTCCAAGAGCTCACTAGGGCAGGGACCTATGCAGCCATATCCGCAATATTTACCGCACCCTTGTACGGATTTGCAGATGCGATCACAGGTGAGACCGTAGAAGGTTACGATGCCCCATATGTCTCTAAAAGAATGAAGTTCCTAATTTATGCATTGGCCATCGCAGGTGCATTCGGTGCATACATGCTACTATCAAATCTGATAGGTGGAGGGATGCATATGCCGCAATTTACCAACATTGAGTATGGGTTGAATGAATTCCTGTGGTTGATTCCCCTGGCACTGATAGGAGGAGTATGTGGTTGGTCATACTGTGTATTGGACAAAATCATGGAACATGTAGGGAATAGCTTCGGTGATAAACATGTTACAAAAGCCACCATTGCAGGATTACTGTTAGGACTCTGTGGAGTGGCTTTGCCATTTACCATGTTCGCTGGAGAATCACAGGCCATAGAACTTCAAGATACTTGGATTACCATGACGGCTGCAACACTGATTGGCACAGGCATCATGAAGATTGTTGTAACTGCGTTATGTGTCAATATGGGATGGCGCGGAGGTCATTTCTTCCCTGTGATCTTCTCCGGTATCTCCATCGGTTACGGATTGTCCATCATAATGGATGTGGATCCCATATTCTGTGTATGTGCTGTCACTGCCGCATTGGTAGGAGGAGTGCTCAGAAAACCCCTCTTGACAATTCTACTATTGTTCTTATGCTTCCCATTCCACAGCGTCTTCGTCATGGCCATTGCATCCATAATAGGATCCAAGATACCATTGCCAAAACGGATCTCAGAATCGTCTTCGTGAAAAATCAAAGAGAAATATTTGGTGCCGAGGATGGGGTTCGAACCCATGACCTTCGGATTTCCCTGGAGGGGTCGATACGACCGATACCCTATGAGTCCGACGCTCCACCAGGCTGAGCCACCTCGGCAGGTGATGTTAATTGGTTTGTGGGTAAAGGGTTTATTCGACAGTAATATAATTACTCTTCGGTCTTCTCTGCGTCCTCAGCGGGGGCTTCCTCGGCGGGCTCCTCTGCGGGTGCCTCTTCCTCGGCCTCCTCCTCTGCGGGTGCGACCGTCTCCATGATGGATTCGGGCTCGCCCTCTCCCTCGGACAGCACCTCAGTCTTGCGGATCTCGATGCGCTTGATGGGGATGATGACGCGACATGCCTTTGCAAGGTCCTTGGACATATCACCAGAGATGATTGCCTTAATCAAGTCGGAGAGGTTGTTGTCCTTTCCCATCTGGATAAGGGTCTCTGCGAGGATGCGCCTCATTGCATCCTCCTGAGAGGACTGGATGCGCCTGTCTGCAATGGACATGGGCTTGACACGAAGAACGAAACCGTCCTTTGTAGTGACATCGACAACGTGGTCGGTCTTGGTCTTCTTTCTCCTGGTGAGCCTGCGGACGTACTCGCTGGTGAGCTCGTGTCCGACGAAAACGGTCTTTGCGTCGTATCCGTCGACGTCAGTGACCTTAAACTTGAGCTTGATGTTCATCTTGGAGTAGTCGCCGGTGAGTTCCTGAACGGTAACTTCAACGGTCCTTCCAAGAATGAATTCAGGGTCTGCAGAGGGAGTCTCTCCGATCTCTGCCTCGTTGAACATACGGGGTGCGTGGAGCTTGTACCACTCTTTGGACTTCCACTTGTCCTTAACCTTACGGGATGAGCCTCTTGTCTTAGGTGCCATTTGTAAGTCTCCTTATGAGTGAGGGATTAACTCGTAATATATAATGATTTGTTAAATTGCTTAACAGTACTTTATACAAGTGCCAGCAATATCAAATTTTTACTATTGTACAAATTTAATACAAAAATAATATACCACATATATTTAAAATATATTCATCTTTCGTCAAAGACTCGGAATGAGATTGACATGACAAAATCAGACAACAACCCTTCTTGAACAACATACTCAAAGAATCAGAGATATGGGTTCAAGACGAATATCAAAAAATCCAGATCGTACAGCACTGGTAAGCTATGTGAACGGAACGTAGAATTATGAAATGGTGTTTAAGAGGGGATTGAATCCCCTCGTTTTCACAATCAGAGGGTCACAGGGACCTTGTGTGCAGCGAGTCCAAGCTCCTTTGCGTCCATTCCCATTGCGATACCGTACAACTGGGAGAGGTGGAGAACAGGGATGTTGAATCCAAGCTCTGCCTGTGCGGTGTCGAACTGGAGGTGACAGAAGGGACAGACATCGATGATGTACTGTGCGCCAGATGCCTTGATGTTCTCCAGGTTGGTCTGGGTGAATGCCTTTGCGACGTTGGGGAATCCTGCCTTGACTCCTCCTCCGGATCCACAGCAGAGGGTCTTCTTCTGCCTGGGCATGGACTTTGCACCGCATGCCTCGATGAGCTCATCGAGGATCTTGGGGTCCTCGGGATCATCGATTGCCTTGATCTTGGAAGGCTTGAGGAAGTGGCATCCGTAGAATGCTGCGACGGAATAGTCGACAGGCTGGGTGATCTTCTCTTTGATTGCTGCGACACCGATGTCGTTGTAGAGGACCTCTGCGAAGTGCCTGACCTTGGTGGTTCCCTTGTACTCCATTCCGATCTCAGCGAGGATCTCGTTAACATCCTTAAGGAGTTCAGGGTCTGCGTGCAACTCGTGTGCTGCATCGAAGAGGGATCCGTAGCATCCGTTACAGATGGTGACGATCTCGAGTCCCTCCTTCTCTGCGAGTGCGAGGTTCCTTGCTGCTGCTGCAATCCAAGTCTTCTTGTCGAAGGACCTGATGACTCCAGGTGCGGGACAGCAGGATGCGTCTGCAAGGTCTACGAGTTCAATTCCGAGTGCCTCTGCGACCTTACGGGTCGACTTCTCGATACCAGGGTACCTGAGGGGCGCAATGCAACCGAGGAAAAATGCGTACTTAGCCATGAAAATCACTCCACCAATTTTCCGAAGCCGACCTTTGCAAGGATCTTGTCGAAGTCAGCCTTTGCCTTGTCGTTCGCGAGGAGGGTGGGGGGAACCTCAGGGAGACCGAGCTCTGCCCTCATGGCCTTGACCTTGTCGTTGAGGTCGACGGTGTGGCCGTACTTGATGAGGTTGGATGCGGTCTTCTTGTGTGCGTCGAACATCTTGCCCTCCTGGACAGCGATGTTCCTGATTGCCAGGACGACGTCAACGATTGGGACGCCACGGGGGCACCTCTCCTCACAAGTGTAGCAAGTGGTGCACTGCCAAATGTCGTCGCCGTTGAGGAGCTCGTCCTTGAGTCC
This sequence comes from Thermoplasmata archaeon, assembly GCA_015063185.1. Lineage (GTDB taxonomy): Archaea > Thermoplasmatota > Thermoplasmata > Methanomassiliicoccales > Methanomethylophilaceae > SIG5. Next base: position 55,157 of record SUSY01000006.1, on the reverse strand, counting down.
GAGCTGGGCCATCCTCATGACCTTTCTGGTCCTGTATGCCGTCTCCTGTCCGGAGGGGCATCCTGCAGTACAAGTTCCGCACTGGAAGCAGAGCTTGACGTTTGCACCGCCGTTGGCGGCGATCTCGTCGTAGAATTCAGAGTTAGGCGTTGCCATGATTACTACCGAAACGTTCGACAACTTCAACGTATATAATACTAAATGTAGGATGGCCCATAGTATTATCTAAAACAATAATACCATTACACGACACGTTTCTGTTTTATCGCTCTGAGAAGACGTTGGACACAACGTGTATCTTTACGGTACACAGCATTGATCGAATGTTTCAATGTGCCCTTGTCAGTGGCGGACTTGACCTTGATGCCTCTACGCAACAAGAGGAACTCATCGATGAAGAAACTTTTACCGGAATTCAACAGATCCTGAACCAATGACACCTCAGAATCGATCGTGTAATCTTTGCCTATTGCATCCAGGTAGGAATACGCGATCCTCTGCGCACCATACCTGTACTTGACATATGACGGACCGTTGTCCACATGCACCATGTCCATCGACCCGACCTCCGACCAATGGTATCCCTCTAGGTCAAAAAGGAACACTGGATCATCGAGGATTATCACATCTACCAACCCCTCTCTGAGGAGACGCATGTTGGTGTGATCGTCAGAGATGATCAACTCGCCTTTGATTTTGGTAGGGGACATCAACGAAAGCAGGAGCTCCTCGGTCACTGGAGTACAGGCAACGGTGAACTTACGTCCCAGTTCACACCTCATCCCTGTCATCTCAGCAACCTCCAGGATATGGTATGCATCCTCGGTGAGTTCCGTACCGTTGGGTGTCGACCTCAACAACTGTATGCCCGTACCCTTCTCGACAGAGGAGATATAATTGTGAACGACCGGTGTGGATATACCCAGCTTCTTTGCCGCGGCATTCTTGCTACCTTCGGAACGTATGGCCTGGAGAACCTCCAGCTGCCTAGCCGTTATCGGATGTCCATTGACAATCTGGGACGTTACTACTTTGATGTCCACATGGAAGTTAACGGTCAACGGTATAAAGTAACTTTCCACATCCCATACTTTGCGCACGCGCGACTATTAATAAGGCGAGAGTATATCACAAACCGATGGGGGATTTTAGAGGAACTTTTAAAGAGGTCGTAATTTCGACGTTACCAATTGCAGGGCTTATGCTGGCACTCCAAATAATATTGGTAGGTGCGACCTCTGAGGACATATGGGTGTTCATTGTCTGCACACTCATGGTCCTATTCGGTTTCACCATCTTCCTAATCGGTGTGGAGAAGGGGATCAATCCCGCTGGCGAATCGATGGGGCACGAGATATCGAAACGTAAGTCCAGGATGTTCATGGTCGGACTCGTATTCATCATCTCATTCCTAGTGACCGTTGCAGAGCCAGACGTAGGTGTTTTCGCCACACAGGTCACATCGTTATTCACGACACTGAACAAAGATGCGATGGTCTATGCCATCGCCGCAGGAGTCGCACTATTCCTGATCATATCCGCATTTAAAATCGTGTTCCGCCTAAGTCTTAGGGCCCTATTGACCATCGGGTATGTCCTAACATTGATTCTCATGATTGTAGCACCACCTGAATTCCTGGGTATCGCTCTCGACTCCGGAGGAGTCACCACTGGGCCTATGACCGTTCCAATCCTCCTATCCCTAGGAATAGGTCTCTGCTCCGTTCACGAATACAGGAATGAACTCGACGGATATGGAATGATCGGACTGGCATCCATCGGACCGGTGATTGCTCTGCTCCTGATGGGAATATTCTCTGGGGACAGTTCTGTAGGTGGTGCCACAGAGGAATTTGAACCATACATCGAAAATGTACTTGACAGATTCATCTATGAATTCAAACACTCCTTCACCAGCGTTGCAATAGCGATTGTTCCGCTCATGGCATTCTTCATACTGTTCCAGAAGTTCGTACTCTATTACACATGGAAGGCCATCAACAAGGTCATCAAAGGCGTCACGCTTGCAAGTATCGGAGTCGTCATCTTCCTCACTGCAATCTATACAGGATACATCCCTATGGCAACCGATGTCGGACTGGCACTTGCCGATCTTACACTACCGATGATAGTACTCGGATTCGTACTCGGATTCCTGGTAGCCATCGCAGAACCTGCTGTAGAGATCCTTGCAGGGCGTGTAGAACAATCTTCTGGTGGCAACATCGAGAAGACGGTGGTCAAGATGGTCATATCGATTGGAGTTGCTACATTCGTAGCACTGGGTATGGCCAAGATCAGTTTCAACTTCAATCTACTCTACATCGTAATACCTGGATACATCATCGCAATCATACTGATGTGGCTCGGCGATACAGACATGGTGGGAATATCGTTCGACGCAGGAGGAGTTGCCACAGGACCGATGTCCGTTGCAATCATCAGTACCATGTACACCGGAATCGCATCCGCAAAATATGCCGGAGCAGAAGCCGTAATCAACGGGTTCGGAGTCATCGCACTTATAGCACTGGCACCCATCATATTCCTGGGTGCGTTCAGTGTATACATCAAAATCATGAAAAAAAGGGCGAATACCAATGAGCCAGCTATCTGATACAATTCTAGTGATTGGGCTAGGGAGCCCTATCATGTCCGATGACGCCATCGGACTCGAGGTCGCAGAGGAGATTGAAAGGATGTGCCTCCCTGATGTGGAGACCAGACAGGAGGCCATCGGCGGGTTGGACATCATCCCTCAACTCTGGGGCTACAGGAATGTCATCATCGTTGATGCGATTCAAACAAAACAATATGAGCCAGGTACCGTCATGTTCTTTGACCCGGAGGATTTTGATGACACCATAGGGGATGCATCAGCACATGACATCAACCTCGCTACCGGGATGAAAATTGGAAGACAAGTGGAACCGGACATGATGCCGGAATCGGTACGTTTCGTAGCGATAGAGGTGGAGGACCTTCAAACCGTCCATGAAGGGATGACACCAAAAGTTCAGGATGCCAAACCCAGGGCAGTCAAGGCGGTCATCCACCTCATCGAAGAGCTCAGATCTCGATCTGAGACGGTTTAAACTTCTTCATACCCTTGACCTTCTTTCCATACATCGTAACTGTCAGAAGATCGCCTTTTATCACATCTTCCGCTACACGTGCAAGATCCTCGCAAGTGACGGCATCCATCTCTGCAAGGCGCTCTTCCAATGTCATCGGTTTCCAAGTGAGCATAGTGTTACGTGCTAGCCTATAGAGCCTATCATCTGTAGACTCCATACGCCTGATGGTAGCGCCCTTGACAAGATTCCTCGCCTTGTCCAACTCCTCCTGCTTGACGCCTTCGTTCAGGACCTCCTTATACACCTTTCCCACAGTCTCTATGGCTTCCAGAACGTTATCCTCTGTAGATGAGAAGAATGTGGCTACGGATGCAGCATCGGAGTTCTGATCCGTATAGTTGTAGACTGAGTAGACCAATGCCTTCTCCTCCCTGACCTGCTGGAACATCCTGGATGATGATCCGGAACCTATCACGGCACTGAGCATGGACAATGCAGACCTATCCGGGTGGTCCGCTGGATATGCGGGGAATCCCATTCCCACATAACAATGGTCCTCTTTCCTGACTATGTGGTTATACACACCCTCCTTCACAACAGGCGTTACTCTCTTCCTAGCCTCACCAAGAGGCATGGTATCGAGATTGTCCTCCGCCCACGACATTGCATCCGCAGGATCCACATCACCACATGCGAACACAGCGAAATTGGATACAGTATATCTGGCGTCATAGTACTTGCGCAGTTCAGCCTCTCCCATCGACTTGACGATGTCCACAGTGCCTGCCTCATTATGACCCAGTTCATTACCTTTCCATATTGTCTCTGCAAAAAGATCATGGATATAAGAAGACGGATCGTTCTCACACATACCGATCTCCTGTATGACGATCTTCTTCTCCATCTCGATGTCCTCTGCCTTGAGAAGAGGGTTGCAGACAATATCGGCAACTATGGACTTGGCAGTCTCCGAGGTCTGACTCAATGTGACCGCATGATATGCAGTCAGTTCCTTGGCCGTGAATGCATTGAGTTCCCCTCCGGCGCCCTCCATCTCCTTGGACATCTGGAAGGATGAACGGTTCTTGGTTGCCCTGAACACGGAATGTTCCAAAAGATGGGAAAGCCCCCATATATCTTCAGTCTCATCACGTGAACCGGTGTTCACAGCGATCATGAATCCTGCGGACTGGCATCCTTCAAGATGTTCGGTAACCACCGGGATCCCACGTGAGGTCCTCTCCATCGTTATCGTTCCTTTTACCATGGAAGGTCAATGTTAGAGAACACTTAAAAGAGTTCAGTATATTGGGTCATTCATGATAGACGTGAGGATCCGTAAACTGAAGGAGCACGAGTTCAAGAACGCTGTGGCCATCGTAGGATACCCCAGCATCGGCCTCGTCAGTTCGATCGCGTCGAACTTCATGTCGAGAGAACTCAAATTGGAACTGGTGGCAGGGATCGAGTCCCCCGACTTCCCGCCATACACCGTCATGCAGAATGGTGTCCCAATGCCACAGATGAGGATCTTCAGCGGATTCAGAGAACAACAGGTAGAAGATGATGGTGGCATAGACTGTGAGGATATCGCTATCATCACATCCGAATTCGTTCCCAAGGTGGAACATATGTATCCTATCGCTACGGCACTTCTCGATTGGTTCGAGGAGAACGGCATCAAGACAGTCATCACCCTCGACGGAATCCCCATGTTCGTACCCGAGACCTATGAGATCATGGGTGCAGGCTCTACGGAGAACGCAAGGTCTATCATGGAGAAGTACCAGATCGAAGGTTTCAACGACGGTATGATCCGTGGAATCTCTGGTATACTCCTCTATGAGGGTTCGCTAAGAGGGATCGATATAATCACGATCCTCGGCTCTGCAAGATCCGATATCCCCGATCCGATCGGGGCCGCACACCTCCTAGAGCCGATCCAGAGGATGATTCCCGAGATCAAACTCGATATGGAACCCCTGTACCAGGAGGCTTCCGACCTTGACAAGCGTCTTAATCAGAGACCTATGTCCGACAACAACACAATACTCTACGGTTGATCACATGTCATTCCAATTGATTCCAGACGAATTCTTCGTCACATCCGGCTCAGCCGTCAGCCCAATATCCGACCTCAATGCGTTCGACCTTGCTCTCCATAGGGCAGGAGTAGCCGAACAGAATATGGTCGCGGTCTCCTCCGTCATCCCACCACAGGCAAAGATGGTCCCATACAGGGAACTTCCTATGGGTATGGTCACCCACTGTGTTCTAGCACAGATGAGAGGAAGAGATGGAGACAGGATCGCATCCGGTATCGCCTATGCATTTAGGAAAGATGGGTACGGCGGATATGTTGCAGAAGGACACATGTTCGGTGACAAAGAAGCCCTTGATGAAGAACTAAGACGTAAAATCAAAGAGATGGAAAGGATGAGAGGAATCGAATTCGAGGAACCTGTGATCCTTTCCGAGGAACTGAAAGTCCCAGAGGGAGAATACGGATGCACCATCGTATCCCTCGTGTTCTGCGGTTATAGGGACTGAGATGTTTGGCATCGTCGGTTGCCCAGGATGTAAACGTCCAAGAATCATAGACCTATCTACAAAAACCACGAAGTGCCCATATTGTGGAAAATCGTCCAAGACAGATCAGTTATCCGTTAAATTCGCCCATATGGACCATTCCATAGTGAAGGAAGTGTTCCAAGGAAATGAAAGAGTCCCATTCCGAAAGGAAGGGATTCCTGACGATCCGATAAAATCGTTGGCATACAGAGTATCCCATTGTAAGAACATCGATCAGAAGCTCCAGATGATCGCAGAAGGGCTTTGTGAGCTCAAAGGAACCTTCACCGAGGATGATGTGGAGATGATTGTTCCTGGGAAAGGTAGCATATTCACTGAGGCCATGCTTAATAGATGTATAATCCACGAAATCAGATATAGACAATATACAATCTGACTTAGGAAGACGCGCCAGTGATTGTTTCGACGATGAACTCGTGAACTGCTGTGGATGATGCTAGACAGAGTATGAATGCACCTACTGCAAGGACCAGAAGGCCCATAACAAACTTTCCCTTACTTCCCATTATATCACCTAGGCAGATCCTTGCGGACGATCCCGTTGGACCTCAGGATGTCCGCAACGACCACGGACAGTCTCTTATGGATTACATCATAGAAAAAGAATGCTGATGCAATAACCATTCCGATCATTGGAATCACCCACAGATAAGAATTGGGATCGAATGCGAACACCAGTGACCACAGTGCCATACACACCATAGAAAGTAACATGGCCTTTGTGGAGTACTCCATCAACCTCTGACGTGCAACGCCTTCGCCTACAGTCACACCAACGGAACACATGAGCATCAGCTCCTGTGCAACGAACGCCACCGTCATCGCTACGGTCATAATGTCAATCTCATCGATGAATGCAATCGAGAGCAGGAACACCGATACACCGAACGCGATTCCAACGCCCTGTCCAAGTCCGAGAGAAAATCCATAGAACACAGTGTCTGACTTGGAATGAAACCTCTTAAGGTTCAATACGACAAGAATGGCAAGCACCTGTACAATGCCAAATGCCACACCGACGATGATATTAGTCATGTCGAAGAATCTGACGTAGAACCACGATATGAAGAAACCTTCGATAAGACCGATTGCAAACAATGTGAATGCTTTCGCATCTTCGAAAAACGGTTGCTCCACGGCAGGATACGTGTATCCCCTCAGAACGAAGTAGAACATCAGCAGTGCAGGCACGAACACGATGAGTGCCGCAACTATCATCGACATTTCCATACAGTCCCAATCCCCCTCATCGGTTTAAAGCGTTCGCATCCATCAGATGATCTTATCATAGTAATGGGACACCATACAAGATGATTCGCATCTTCCACAGGAATTACACTTATTGACGTCTATGTGAAGCCCATCCTTGATACGGATAGCATGTCTGGGACACTTCTTTGCACATATCCCACAGGATGTACACATCTGCGCTCTTAGTAAGGATTTCACCGCTCTTTCAAACAGAGGTTCCGCATCCTCCTTTTTCTTAGAAGTTACGGACACCTGTCCGCCCCCAAACAATTTAGCAGTACCTGCTTTGGTCCTCACCAACGCGATTTCGAAATCCTCGGAATACTTCACCTCACCGACGGACCTCAATGCATCGGCTACTGCAGAGAAATCCCTGCTACGTGGGACCGTCACCACGGCTTCCATCGAGAATCCACCTGCAGCGCATGACGATGCTCCTTTCAGAACCTTCATGGATAGACCTGCGCCCGTGGAAGGTTGGAATCTGAGACCCTTTTCCTCCGCAATACGCACCATCTTTGGGGGTAGGACCTTCCACCGCCAGAATCCCATGTCCACATACTCTTTTGGAAGAGAACGTTCCTTAGCATAATGTATCAGGTGATCCTCCCATCTCTTGTACAGCTTTGGATGTGTCGTACCAACATTCCTCCATTCGCTGGAAAGACATGATGCGCAGAGGTAACACCCGATTCTCTCGAAATCACGATCATACATAGGGTTGTACTCCAACCCACGCATCCAAATGTAGCCCCATACTTCTGCAGAAGTCCATGCCCTGATGGGATTGAGATTCGTCTGATTGGGGACGAACGGATTCTTAGAGACGAATCCGATCTTGGATCTCGAAAATGACTCTAACATCCTATTGCCTTCGATGGTGATTGTACCCTTCGGGAAGTCTTTCGAAATCATCTCTGTAATCGGCCCCAGCTTACATACCTTACAACACCATCTGAAATCCTTGGCTGGAGGTCCGAAAGTACCTACATTCTTCCAGAATGCATCTCCCGCCTCAGCCTTATGAAGCCTCAACCGGTGTCTTTTAACGAACTCATCCACATACTGTACAGTATCTGGGAATTCCAATCCAGTGTCCACAAACAACAATTCGAGATCCTTCTTGACCTTCATCAGAACGCCCAATGCGGCCAAAGAATCCTTACCTCCTGAGAAGGATGCCGTTACTGGCAATTTCTTGTCTTTGATGAATGATCTTATATCTGATGCTGCCGACGATTCAATGGAACGAAGATGAGCCAGATTGGAAGAGATGAATCTCTTCCTGTCTGAATCTGGCGATAGAGGCATATCGGTCACGGAATTCAGATCCTTGATTCTGAACGCCTTCTCTGCAGTACGCATTCTCTCGCTTGACACATATGCGGTACCGGGGCCGACCTTCCCTCCTTTGATCAGAAGTAACGATGCGCCTGCGTCGAACGTACCCTTGATCTCACGGATATTCTCTCCGGGGACGGATTTACCCTTCAGATGTCCAGACATATTGCCGAACACCACAACATTGGTGGTTGCCAGATCCTTTAATAATTCTGCACCGGCCTGTCTGAGTTCAAGGACGAACTTGTTCATCTCCACCTCGAACCTCACGACAGCGATCACCTCACCGTGCGCCACTACCTCATCGGAACGATCCTCGCCCGGGATCTTGTTGAGGAATATCGCCTTCTCCGACAGACCTCCATCGGTACCGAACGTTTCACGAAGAAGTGTCAATATCAGATCCTTTCCTTTGCCCATGGCAGGACGTATGTCCCCGGGGCTGTTGATCTGGAACGTCCTTGTCTCCGAACCGCAACCACACGAATGACCCAGAATTAGTGTTCCGCATCTGTCGCACCAGCGTGCGGTCGTCTTGCCGTTGGCCACATAGTTGGAGACCATAATGAACTATATGCGGACGGATTCTTAAATCCTATGCATAGCACAATAGCATGTTCATTAAAGAGCCAGTGTTACAAACACAGTGAATCTATTCTGGCCCAATAAAACGCACCCTTATGTATATTGAAGGGTTTGATGCAATCATGCCCTATAAGCCGGAATACACTATCGAGATCAATCCCAATTTCGGAAGGAGAATGAGCGTAGGGAAGGAGGAGATGAAACACATCGCCATCGCTGTGCTGGCACTATCCATATCATTCACCATACTGTATATGGACATCAAAGGATTCTTCAGTTCGAACTGGGTCATCAATACACTCGGATGGTTCGGATTCTCACTGGTTGCTGTCACATCATCATTCCTGATCCATGAACTAGCACACAAGTTCGTGGCCCAAAGAATGGGCGCCTGGGCAGAATTCAGGATGTATCCTGCGGGATTGATATTGGGTCTGATAATGTCCGCATTGGGATTCCTGATCGCTGCACCGGGTGCTGTCATGATATCCGGACGCATCAATGACAAGGACAACGGTGTGATCAGTCTCGCAGGTCCTGCTGTGAACGGTGTCTTGGCAGTCATCTTCTACATTTTGATGATCCTGACCACAGGATATGCGTCGATACTGTTCTATCTGATCGCACATCTGAACATCATCCTGGCAATCTTCAATATGGTTCCGATCATGCCGTTCGATGGAAGTAAGATCTACAAATGGAACAAGACGGTATACTTCATGACGGCAGGACTTCTGGTCGCATTGTACATCGTGATCAGAGTGTTATGATATCCATGCAAATATCGGATACACAGGACATTAGATAAAAAAATAGAATCGGGGAATTCCCCGATTCACATGTACTCTTTACAGGGATACCTGAGGTTACGGAGGATCGGTCCCTCCCACTGCTCAAGCTTTCCAGGGTTCAGGATGTTGTTGGGATCCATCGCCTTCTTAATCGCCCTGATCGACGAAAGGACGGATGCCCTCTCCTTCTGGAAGTCGAGTGCCTTGGATATGCCTACTCCGTGCTCACCGGTGACGGTTCCACCAAGCTCGATAGTCCTATCAAAGATCTCGGTGACCGCTGCAACACCTCTGTCCCACTCATCCTTATCGAGAGGATCGAGGAGCATCTTTGTGTGCAGATTTCCATCGGCGGCATGACCATAGGTTGCCACAGTGACCCTGTACTTTTCGGAGATCTCCTGGTATGCAGTGACCGCATCAGGGATCTTGGAAATTGGGACAGCCATGTCATCAGCGAGCGACACAGAAGTGAATCCAGGTTTAAGCTGAGACAAGGAAGTCATGACGGATTTCCTTGCAGAGGTCCATGCCGCAATCTGCTTCTTGTCATAGGTGGGGGTGACGGTAAGTGCCCCGATGCCCCTAGCAATCTCCTCCATGGTCTTGAGATCCCTGTCCACCTGCTCGGGTTCTCCGTCAGCCTCGAGAATGAGGAGTGCCTCACAATCCGGAAGAGGGTTACCCTGTGACTTGTTGACGGCATTGATGGACACTTTGTCCATAAGCTCGCATGAAGCAGGAATCAGGGGGTGCGCCATGATGGCGGAGACACAACGTCCTGCATCGTAGATTGTCTTGAACGATGCGAGGAGCGATGCGGACGTCTTTGGTTTGGTGGTGAGCATGAGCGTGACCTCGGTGATGATTCCAAGAGTTCCTTCGCTTCCGCAGAGGAGACGTGCGAGCTGATATCCGGAAGAATCCTTGATTGTCTTGGTTCCTGCACGGACAATCTCTCCGTCTGCCTTGACGAATGTGAGTCCGAGAACGAAGTCCCTGGTGGCACCATACTTGACCGCCTTCATTCCGGATGCGTTGGCTGCGACCATTCCTCCGATAGTTGCCGCCTCCGCAGAACCTGGAGAACAGGGGAAGAAGAAACCATACTTGGCAAGCTCTGCATTCAATGCGTTGTAAACGCACCCTGCCTCGACATCTACCCAAAGGTCACCTACACTGACCTCGATGACCTTGTTCATTCTGGACATGTCAAGCACGATTCCGCCCTTGATCGGAACTGCGGATCCGCAGAGTCCGGTACCTGCACCCCTAGGAACGATTGGGATAATGTGCTCATTCGCAATCTTCATAATCTCGGAGACTTCCTCCGTACTCTTGGGCTGAATTACGATATCAGGCGTGTTATGGAAGATCGATGCATCGAATCCGTACGTGTAACGGTCTGCGATACGAGTGGAGTAGCCCTCCTTTCCAACGACCTTCTCTATCTTCTCGATAATGCTCGCGTCCATGTTTCACCTCTTTCTTAATACGGTGGATTGCGATATAAACCTACTTATCGACTCGTAATTTAACATTCCTTAAATAAGTGGTGTTAACCCTCTGGCTATGAAAAAACGACCGTTTTGTCCATCGGCCCAATTATATAGGTTGATTGGCCTACGACCAGACCATGAAGGCAAAGGTAGTCCTTTTGGGCCCTCCCGGATGCGGAAAGGGAACCCAGGCAGAGAAGATGGGAGACGACCTCGGATACGTCAAACTGTCCACCGGAGATATGCTCCGTGAGGCGGTCAGGAATCAGACCGAACTCGGTCTCAAAGCCAAGACCTATATGGATGCAGGAGGACTCGTTCCCAACGACCTCATAATCGGACTCATGAAAGAGAAGATTGAGGGCCTTGACAAGATCATTCTCGACGGATTCCCAAGAACCGTCGAACAGGCAGATGCCCTTGCAGAGCAGGTCGACATAGACATCGCCATCAATATCGATGTCCCCGACGATGAACTTATCAGCAGACTCACACAGAGAAGATCATGCCCCGACTGTAACGCTGTCTACCACCTCTCCAACAAGCCCCCAGCGAAGGAAGGGGTCTGTGACAAGTGTGGTGCAGGCCTTTACCAGAGGGACGATGACAAGGAGGAGACCGTCAAGAATAGGCTCGAGGTCTACCGCAAGAACACATTCCCACTCATCGAGTACTATGAGAAGAGAGGGAAGCTCGTCACCATCCCCGGTGTCGGCGACATCTCCGAGATTTACTCGGCAGTCAAGAAATCCCTTCTTTGATTGAGGATGGGGGATTTCCCCATCCAACACATCATTTTCAATAAATCCAGACCGTAAGCTATTAAAATAAGTTCGTTATTGGACGTCTCACACAGCCCCGTAGTGTAGTGGTCAATCATGCGTGACTCTGGATCATGCGACTGCAGTTCGAATCTGCACGGGGCTACCACTTCTTCTCAGAACCCTGACCCATGGATTACAATCATGTGAAGTTTTCCTCAAAGAACTGTAAAAAATAATAAGAAACCTGTCTGAACCTATCCAAACAGGATTATTTTGGTTTAAAGTTCCTTCTCGGAACCATCAGCAAGACCAATGAAGAAATCTGCAGCATCATCCGGACCATTCGCAATGAGCATGTCTCCCTCACGAAGGATCTCGTCCCTTCCAGGATTGTAGATGTACATGTCACCACGTTTGATTGCGATGACATACATTCCACAATGGCTTCCCAACCTGAGTTCACCGAGAGATTTGTCCCTCAGAATAGAGTTGGATGCAATAGTAGCCTTTTCTATAGTGACTTCTGACTCCTGTATACTCATCTGGATGACAGGGTGGTCCCCTAAACCACGAAGAACGACATCCGCGATGGATGCAGCGGCATTGGCAATGTCCTCGATGGCCATCTGGAGCCTTAGGATGACGGAGAATCTTGCAATCTCCTGCGGTTGTTGCATTCCAAGATTCACAATGGCTTCCTGAATGTCCGCACTGAGCTCATCCATCTTCCTCTCCAAGAACTCGACCTCTTCCGCAATCTCACTGTTGTTATACAACAACGACGAATAAGCAAGGTCGATCATGAACTCGGATGTGTCCTTGAGTTCGAGAAGCATGGATTCTATCCTATTCATCGGAATCCCCCCTCTCATCATTGAACTCCCATGGGCTCCTTCCGGACGCGAACTCCGAAAGACGGTTTCCTCCATCCTCCGTTCCACTCACGATGATGTCATCCCCTGCACGGAGCTTCACATCGTCATCGGGATCATATGTCCACCCATAACGATTCTTCAGTGCGATAATCTTCATTCCGGTATTAGCCTCGACACCTAACTTACCAATCGTATTTCCAGCCATATCTGAGGATGGACTAATCCTAATCATGCGAATCTTCTCATCGGACTCGTTAATAAGATTGGTAATGAACGGGCGCTTCTCTGGTGCAACATCCAGAAGTTCAACGATTTCCCCTGCCGCGTGCGAGATACGATCGGCAGCGGATGCAATCTGAAGAATGCCGGAAAGCTGTTTGGCATCCTCGCGAGTCCTTGCAGCCATGAGGGCCTTCACACGCATTGCATACTTCAACTCCTCCATCTCATCCTCCAACTCGTTGACACGCATCGCCATCTCCTTACTGTTGTACATCAGGGATGCGTACGCCAAATCTACGATGACTTCGGAAATGTCCTTCATCTCCGTGAGAAGTTCCTGAACTGTCATATCTATACGATCGAGGTCAACATAATCGTCTTCGCTCATTGCAAAGACCCCCTTGAAGCGGCATGGAACCGCAATCTACTGGCACTGTCCTCTTTATCAGAATTGATCGATGAATCGGTCATATTCGTTTCCTAATATTCAACATTCAGTCCCAGTATTTAATAGAGTTTGTACGCGGCCCAGTCACCAGATATCATTGCATCTATTTTGTTGGATATCCATGAGCCAGTACATTGAACGATCATCAGAATCACCGTTTGGTCGAACTCGTTTTATAAGATGTCCCCGATGTAGTCCCGATTAGACAGATGTCATGAGGTGATTTTTTGGGAGAGGACAAAATCGAGAGATCCAACGGATTCTTCATCCGTAATAAACCGACTCTCGTCATGGGACTTCTGGCACTCATCATAGCCGGAACCGCTGACCTCTTCGCTGGATTCTTCATGGTCACCATGGAGGACTACCTCGTGATGATCCCGGGAATGATCGTCCTCATCTATGCTGCGATAGGAATGCGTGGCAACATCTTTGGTGCAATGGGAAGTCGCCTAGGTACTGCCATGCATGTCGGTACATTCCATATGAACTTCAAGAAGGGAGGAGTCCTCAGATCGAACGTCGAATCCGCGATGGCACTCACCCTCATCATGTCCATCCTGATGGCAATTATCGGCTGGGTCATCGTTGCAATAGTCTTCGGCAATACATATGACTTCATCAAATTCGTTTTCATATCCACATTCGGCGGAGTTCTCGCAGGAATGCTGGTACTGATAGTCAACATGGGCATCGTATACCTAGGATCCAAAAGGGGGTGGGACGTGGACGATATCACCGCTCCACTTATCGCTGCTGCAGGGGACGTCATCACAGTCCCAATGATCTATATTGCAGCAATACTGGCACATGAGATGTTACCGGATTCTGTGACATACATCCTCACAGGAGTGCTGGTCATATTCACGATATATCTCACGGTACGCATTCTCACCAGGAAGTCCAAGAGGAAGAGGAAGATTAACGAGGCCAAGAGAATCATCGTACAATCCTTACCGATCCTGCTGGGATGTGTGTTCTTAGAACTCATTGCAGGACTGCTGATCGAAAGTGAGAAATCCAAATTGATCGAACATACGGTACTTCTCCTAATGCTTACAGCATTCCTTAACGAAGGAAATGCTCTGTCAGGGATGCTCACATCCAGACTCAGTTCCATGTTGCATATCGGTACTCTGCCAAGAGCTCGCATACCGCCGAGAGAAGCGGGCGAGAACTTCAGCATAATGTACCTGCTGGCACTAATCACATTCATTTACATAATGTCCATAGCGTTCTTCGTTGAACCCAACGATGTTAGTTATTTGACTCTATTGACAATAGTTCTGTTATCCGGATTCGCAATCACGACGGTCATCAACTTCCTATCATATTATGTGGCACTTGCAGCATTGAAATTCGGCTTGGATCCGGATGACCATTGTATCCCAGTCACATCGTCCATCATGGATGTTGTAAGTACGGTCATTCTAATCTCCGTAATCATGCTGTTCATATGAGCAGCCTATATTCTCGCGCGCCCGCGAACATTAATAATAGGATAGTCGATACACAACGCAATTAACAAGAGGTATCGACATGATCGACAGAAATGAGATTCTGGCAAACCTTGAGAGATATGATCTCAAGAAAGCCAAGATCGGTGTCGTCGGATCCCACTCCGGTCTCGACACCTGTGACGGAGCGACTTCCGAAGGATTCCGCACCGTCGCTATCTGCCAAGACGGCAGGGAGAAGACCTTCAACAACTACTTCAAGACACTTCGCAACGCAGATGGAACCGTTCGCCGTGGAGTCGTGGACGAAACCATCATCCTCAACAAGTACGCGGATGTCATGAATCCTGACGTTCAGGAGAGACTCATCAAGGACAATATCCTGTTCATCCCCAACAGGTCCTTCGTATCCTACAGCGGAATCGACGCTGTCGAGAACGACTTCAAGGTGCCCCTTGTCGGAAGCAGGAACCTCCTCAGATCCGAGGAACGCGGTGACGAAAGGGACTACTATTGGATCCTTGAGAAAGCAGGATTGCCAGCACCCAAGAAGGTCGAGAGACCCGAGGATATCGATGGACTCACCATCATCAAGGTCCACCACAAGCAGAAGAAGCTCGAGAGAGGATTCTTCACCGCAGTCTCATACGATCAGTTCGTACAGAAGTCCAATGACCTCATCAAGCAGGGAGTCATCGAGGAGAACTTCCTCGAGTCCGCCAGGATGGAACAGTACATCATCGGCCCTGTATTCAACCTCGACTTCTTCCGCTCACCCCTCGAGGAGAAGGGAGAGCAGTTGGAGCTCCTAGGTATCGACTGGAGGTTCGAGTCCTCCCTCGACGGATACTGCAGGCTTCCCGGAAAGCAGCAGGTGGAACTTGAGGATGCAGGAATCCTTCCCGAGTACACCGTCTGCGGTCACAACTCCGCGACTCTAAGGGAATCCCTCCTCGACAAGGCATTCGCACTGGCCGAGAAATACATCAAGGCAGCAGAGAAGTACTACGCACCCGGAATCATCGGCCCGTTCTGTCTCCAGACCTGTGTCGACAAGGACCTCAACTTCTACATCTACGATGTCGCACCCCGTATCGGTGGAGGAACCAACATCCACATGGCTGTGGGTCACCCCTACGGAAACGCACTCTGGAGGAAGGAGATGTCCACTGGAAGAAGGCTCGCCATGGAGATCAGAAGGGCGATCGATGAGGAACGCGTCGACGAGATCGTCACGTGAGGTGTCTGAATTGAAGTCTTTCAAAACAATCATTGGAATTGCAGCGATCTGCGTTTGCCTCATGTCCTTTGGATTCATGGCGAACGATGTGGATGCAGCAGACTCTGATTTCGGAAACAAGGAAGTTACCTGGAGCGGATTCACGGACAATGACAATGGTACTCTTACCGCATACATCACCAATGATGGAACTGTGGATGAGACCGTCGAACTCGTTGTAAAGGACTACTCCAGCGGCAAGGTGTTGGCTTCGACCGAAGCGACCATAGTCGCAGGTGAAGAGAACAAAGCTGTCAGCGTTGGATTCGGATATGGATCCGAGGGCAAGGAATATGTTGTGGTCTGTCTGTACGAGTCCGATGGGACCACTCTGATCTCCGAACTCGGACCCTACGAGATCGATGTCAAACACTCGATCTGGAAGGACTGGGTCACATATCTGGTCGTCGTTGTGATCATCATTGTGGTCATCATCCTCGCATACTTCTACATCCGCGGAGCACCCGACAGGGCAGCCAAGAAGGCCGAGGCACTTCAGGGCAACACGAAATCCGCACCTGCAGGAAGGACCAAGTACGACGCAAACTCCCAGAGGAAGTCCAAGCGCAAGTGAGCGCTTGGAACTCCAAACCCCTTACCTATTTTTAGTCAAAAATATGCGGACAGAAGATGCCAGTTATATGGCAGAAATTCATTTCTACATAGCACTTCAAACAACATGGTGGATGGAATTCCCTGGTTGCTCAGTACACCCAGATTGTAGATGTCTTGAAAACATAGATGGTGAGATCACCATCGATACAACGAATGACAGGATAATCTAATGTGATGAAAAACTGTTTGAAACAGAGTCCCTAAACTCATGGTTTAGGGATCTGGGTCTTCTTACGGAGATCGTTGAGGTCCAATAATGCGACCTCACGCCTGTCCATAAAGAACCCTAGCTTCTTATGAAGCATGATGGAGGGAAGATTGTCCGGCTGAATGGCACTGTGAACGACAGTGGAACCCATCTCCATTCCGACATCGGCGACCTTGCGAAGGAGCTTGTAACCGATACCCATACGTCTGAAATAGTTGTGGACACCCATGTTCTCTATCCATACAAGGTTCTCGACATTGTAGACATGGTGGAGCATCTGGGCGAATATGAAGCCCATGATCTCCCCATCTTCCTCCGCCACGAAGCTCAGACCTGAATCGATGTACAACTGGTAGGAGCCCCTACAACTGGCTCCCAGACCATCCTTCCACTCAGGAGGGAGGTCCTCCCACTTGTTCTCGAGTGTCTTGGAGAAGTACTCCCTGATGCACTCCATCTCCAAATCACGGACCTTAACCAAGTCCTTGAGCTTCATGGGACGGATCTCCATCTTACATCTCCTCCGGAGCCGCGAGTCCCATAGTGTTCAAAATATTCCTAAGGACGATCCTTGTACAATACACGAGCGTCACACGTGCATCCCTGGACTCGGTGGAAGTGAGGACGGGGACTGCCGCATAGAACTGATTGAATGCGGATGCCACCTCGTGTGCGTATGCAGGCAGGAGGTGTATGCGCCTGTCCTCTGCCGCAGACTTGATGATCTCGGGCATCTTGGACAGGACCTTGACCAACTTGACCTCGGACGCATCGGAAAGTTTGGATGCGTCCACGATCTTATCGAAGTCACCTGCCTTCCTCAGCATGCTGCATGCCCTTGCATGTGCATACTGTACGAATGGACCGCTGTTCCCATCGAAATTGAGCGCATCGTCCCACGTGAAGACGAACTGTTTCTCCGGCTGTACACGCACGATGTTGTACCTGATGGCACCGACACCGACCGCATTGGCGATCATGCGCATCTTATCCTCGGGAATATCGGTACGCCTCTGCTTGATCTCCTCGTATGCCCTTGCAACGGCCTCGTCGATCAGATCATCAAGGTAGACAACGACACCTTTCCTGGTGGACATCTTTCCCTCAGGAAGCGAAACGAAGGAGTAGAACATAGGTTCAGGCATCCTCTCACATCCAAGGATGTCAAGAACGGAACAGAGTTGCTTGCTTCCGAGCTTCTGATCCTCTCCGAGAACGTCAATGAGCCTGTCAGCCCTCTTGAACTTGTCGAGGTGATATGCGATGTCCCTGGTGGTGTACAAGGTGGTACCATCCGCCCTTGTGAAAGTGAACTTTGTGTTCTTTCCATGGATTCCATAGTCCTTGAGATCGACGAACCATGCGCCGTTCTCCTCCTGACCTGCCTTATCGGACTGCTTTATCTTTTCAACGACCTCTCTTGCAGAACCGTCCGCGATGAATTTGGATTCCCAAGTGTATGTATCGAGGACGACTCCGATGTTTCCAAGAGTCTGTCTGAGTCCATCGAGCATGCCCTCAGCGGTCTTCCTGACAGTATCGATGACCTCCTGGTCCCCTGCCTCGAATCTCCTGAGCATATCGGAGATCTCCTCCTTGACAATGGGATCGTTCTCCATCATCCTGTTGGCAATACGATAGAATGCGACCCACTTGTGATCGGTCTTGTCACGATCCTCGACCTGACCTTCCTTCTCGTGCTCCTTGGCCCATCTGTCACGTTCCTCGTTGGCCTGCTCCTCGGTGAGGTTGTTGACTCCCCAGGTGAGGATGACGACCTGCTTTCCGACATCGTTGACGTAGTACTCGGTACTGACATCGTAACCGCACATGGAGAGCGCACGTGCAAGAGTATCTCCTATAACGGGATTTCTGGCACGTCCGACATGGATGGGACCGGTTGGATTTGTGGAGGTGTGCTCCACATTCACCCTAATACCTTTCTTAGGCCAGGATCCGTATCTGTCATCCGCATCGAGGATGCTCTGGACTGTACCTTCGATGAGGGCCTTCTCATCCATCTTGAAATTGAGGTATCCGTTCATAGCGGATACGGAAGCGATCATGCCGACGGGTACGATCTTCGATGCGATCTCCTCCGCTATCATCGCAGGTGCCTTCCTAAGGACCTTGGACATCTGGAAGCATGGGACCGCAAGATCGGCGGCATCGTTCGGAGGGATTTCGGTCTGGAATGATACATCCCTGACATCCATCTCTTCCAGCACCTTCTTAACCGAGTCGATTACATCGGCAGTGAATTGTTCAATTACGGACATGAGAATCACATCACTTTGTATCTGAGGATTCCTGCGATACCTCCGAAGGCGGCCATCAACATCTGACCCTCCTCGGAATCCATGGAGATGATCTCGACCTTGGTGTTGTAAGGTTCAGCAAGCTCGAAGAAGTCGTCAACGAGATCCTCGTTCTTCACAACCTCCGCATTGGATCCACAGATTTTACATTCGACCTTGGAATCAGCATCATTGACTGTATCCTCGTATTCGTGTCCCTGTGGGCACTTCACGGCGATACGTCTCTTGTTGAGTCCCTCTGAGAGCAAAAGGACGTCCACAGCGGACATGTTGACCGCGTCCCTGACAAGGTTCTCTCCATATGAGGAAAGACCGCCATCGGACTTTCTGATTTCCGTAAGGAGCCTCTGGACCAATTGCTTCTCCTTAAGAAGATCCATTCCGATGATGGCATCCTTTGCATTGTCCACAAGCTCCTTGAGTCCGAACTCGTCGGTGTAACATGTGTCGAAAAGAGGACTGACAACCTTCTTCTGAAGTTCGTGGTGCAGATACCCTTCTTTGATGAAGAAATCCTTTGTCGATCCGGGACCTCCGATGAGGATACCCTGAAGATCGAGGATACTGTCAAGGAAGACCGTAGTCGCATTGTCAGCGACCTTCTTGAAGAACTCGTGTGCTGCGATCTCGATCAATCTCTCGAAACGGACTGACGACTGACCACCCTGGTG
This sequence comes from Thermoplasmata archaeon, assembly GCA_015063185.1. GTDB lineage: Archaea > Thermoplasmatota > Thermoplasmata > Methanomassiliicoccales > Methanomethylophilaceae > SIG5. Next base: position 35,164 of record SUSY01000006.1, on the reverse strand, counting down.
ATGCTTGGAAGGAACCAATGAATCGAAGTGCTTCAGCACCTGGATCCTACTTCCTGCCAACATACCGATAGTGGCCTCTTTCCTATCAATGACGATGAGTCCATAGTACTTCTTGTCGAGAAGCATGACATCGAGTGGATCGGTGAAGAATGTGGAATCGCATCTGTAAAGGAATGCGGTGATCGACTCTGGAGGGTCGATGACGTACTGGACCATCTTGGTCTGATCCCCTGCCCTGGGAACCTCTCCACAGAAGATCACGACACCGTTCGGTGGGATTTCCTTGTACGTCTTGAGTCGCGACATTATTGAATCAATAGCACTCTGAACGTTCTTCATAGTGCCCTTCGACTTGATGTTGGACGATTGAGAGTACTCGTCCCTGAGGTATGCCATGACGTCCGAGATCTGTTTGCTCGGAGGAATGTAAACGGAAATCAGTTCCGTTCCGCGTCCCCTGACGCTCGTGAGTTCCTGCATAGCTTTCTTGAAATCGTATTTTGCCCTCTCGACTGAACCACTCTCTGCCATATTTTTCCTCCAACGGCCGATAGTGAAGGAAATGCACATTAATAATAAAGGTATTGTTGGCAACCATGGACAAAGTGGTGATATCCGTCGGTGGGTCAGTGCTCATCCCCGGCAATGACGATGCGAAGTACATAGCAGAACTCGCAAAGATGCTCAAAGAGACATCTGAGAAAGTGCAGATTGCAGTCGTCGTCGGTGGCGGTAAGATGTCCCGTTACTATTCGGAGACCGCAAGGGAACTCGGCGGAACATTGTACCAATTGGATGAGCTTGGCATAGGTATCACCAGAGTCAACGCCAAACTCCTCACCGTAGCACTCGGAGACATCGCTAACAGTGAGATCCCGCTTAGGGCAGAGGATTGTGCCAGGATGTCCGAACCCGGAAGGATCGTCGTCATGGGTGGAACGGAACCGGGTCACACCACTGATGCAGTAGCATCCATGATCGCCGAGAACCTCAAAGCAAACAGGATCATCAATGCCAGCAACGTGGATGCTGTGTATTCTGACGATCCCAGGAAGAACCCCAATGCCAAAAGATACAGCAGAATGACCATACAGGAATTGAAGGAAGTGGTATACGATGACCACGACGCGGGAAAGTCCTGTGTGTTCGATCCCCTCGGAGTCACCATCGCAATGAGGGAGAATATCGACCTCTATATGGTAAACGGAAGGGACATAGAAGAACTCAGAAATGCGATCCTGGGTAATGAGATAAAGGGAACCTTTGTGGATTCCCACTGAAAACCATCACAGAGGTTCCAGGTCCTTAGAGCTCAGAATCTCCATACCCAGAGACTCTATCAGGCCTGTGATCCTCTTCTCCTCCGGCCTCTTGTAGGCCTTCTTGTGCATATATACGCACTTGGTATTCTCGGTGGCCTCAGATGCAGCCTTCAGATAGGTTATGACCGTATCATCGTCCATACCTTCCGTCTGATATCCTGGCACCATATGACCGATACTGATTCTGTAACCCATGACCATTTCCGTAAATCTAGGTGCATAATGCCCGCCACCGACACCGATCGCCACTACATAATCCTTATCTGGCTCATTGTCACATATGACCTTGGACAGGATCTCTGCGGCATGTACATCACCCCAATGTGATTCGTCCGAACCGATCTCTATGAACCAAGTTGGTTTCTCCAGATAAGGACCATGATGGGTGACCTCGAAGGACACCTTGTAAACGTCCGTATCGTTGTACTTGGAAATCTTCCTCAATGCATCACTCATCGATGCAGGCGCTGAGTTGACAAGGGTGTTACTCCTACCTCCGAACTCCGCCTCCTTGAAATTACCGATAGGATGGACCGTCAATGTTGGTATTCCACTGGCGGCACTGTGCTTGGACATGAAGACCACCTCGTCCACCTTCACTCCGAATGCCTCCGCATGGAGGTCGATATCCTCATGAGTGATGTGCTTGTCCTGGATCGTCATGATGACGTCGTTACCTCTGACACAATAGCTACCATTTCCGTCCGAACCGAGTTCCTCCCATCCATCCTGCGCCCTGAGACAGGCATTCATGTTCACTGACGGAAGGTCCTGTTGACAGCATATCAGAAGTCTTGACATTAGCACAAGTATCACGCTCCTGATAAATATCTCTGCCACCGCCAAAGTTATAACGATGAATAGCAACACCACCATAGGACGATTAATCGTCAATGGCAGGATTCATATGAACTCGTTCTCCAAGTTGGGTGTCCAAGAAAGCATTACGAAGGCAATCAAGAGGATAGGGTGGGATGAGCCCACCCCGGTACAGTCGGAGGCAATTCCAGTAGGCCTCACTGGAAAGGACATCCTGGTCCAGGCTCAAACCGGCACAGGTAAGACTGGCACATATGGTTCGATCATCCTGAGTCGCATCGGCAGCGGATACAACATCCCTTCAGCACTCATCATCACACCGACAAGGGAACTGGCACTTCAGGTATCTGAAGAACTCACGAAAATGGCGTTCTATTCTGGACACAGATGTATGGCTATCTATGGAGGAGTGAGTATTGAAAGGCAAGCGGCCGAACTCAAAAAGGGAGTGGACATCGTAATTGGAACTCCGGGAAGGTTGAAGGACCTTCTCAATAAGAAGGCACTTCGCATCTCCAAGGTCAGCATAGCCGTCCTAGATGAGGCGGACAGAATGCTGGACATGGGATTCGCAAAGGACCTCGACTTTATTATCTCTTGGCTCCCCAAAAAGAGACAGAATATGATGTTTTCCGCTACTATGCCCGACGAAGTCAAGAATCTGGCACTGAACAAGATGAGAGATCCCGAAGAACTATTGGTGTCCAAGGATGAGATCGTCCTGGATCTCATCGAACAGAGATACATGATCGCTGACAAGGACACCAAGAAGGATGCATTGTGCACGATTTTCGATAAGGAAAGAAAAAAGACCATTGTCTTCATGAAGATGAAACACAGGTGTACACAACTTGGAAGAAAGATGAAGAACACAGGATACAACGTGGATGTTCTTCACGGCGATATAGCACAGGCCAGAAGAGAGAGGGTCGTCAAAGACTTCAAGGATGACAAGATCGATATCCTCATCGCCACGGACGTCGCCGCAAGAGGCCTTGACATCGATGATGTGGGGCTCGTCATCAACTACGACATGACAGACCCCGAGACCTATGTTCACCGCATAGGGAGGACAGGAAGGGCCGGAAAGAAGGGTATTGCATACACGTTCGTGCTCGATGCCGATGAGGAAAGGTCGCTACGCAAGATCGCCCGTGTGAACAATGTGGAAATCGTCAAAACGGAGATGGAGTTGATACACCACGAGGCCAACAAGAACCTCCATCCCGAAGACAACAAAGGTGTAAAGAAAAAACTCTCCAAGGCTGAGGAACAGGGAAGAAAAGAGCGCGAAAGAAGGGAGAAAGAGAAGAAGGAAAAGAAAAAAGGACTCCCTGAATCCTTCACCACTATAGTAATAGACATTGGAACAGCCAGTGATATTGCCAAGAAGGACATCGTCGAATTCATCCAGATCAGCTCCGGTATCAAACACACATCCATCGGCACGATCGATATGAAGAAAAGTTACACCTATGTGCAAATAGACTCTGCATATGTGGACAGAGTGTGCACATCACTTTCAAAATACGACTTCGACGGAAAACCGATAACCGCAAAGAAATCCGAACAGATGAAGAAGTGAGAATAGTGCAAGGGATGGGATTTGAACCCACGGACCACTAAGGACTAGCCCCTCAAGCTAGCGTCGTTGGCCAGGCTTGACTACCCTTGCATGTGATGAGTCTGCAATAGAGGTATCATTAATAAACTTATCGATTGTATTCTTGCATAATGCACCACGTAATGTTAATTAACACGTAGAATATCACCTATTTGCCAGGAGATGGAGGGCGGCTGACGGTAGGACTTGATCCAGCCGAGGAAGTTCCCTCCTCCACAGAGCATGGTGGGTCGTGAAATACGACCGGGCGAGAGCTCGGGCAAGGGCCCAGAAACGACACAGCTTCGGTAAACAGGATGATCTGCTAGACAGTGACGTTCCCGAAGATTTGGTGAAACGGCGACACCCCATCGGAGCAAGCCCAAACGGCCGGGATGATTTGCTCAGGACCGGCGGGTAGGGTGCGTTAGTTGAATGCCGCCTAAAACAGAAGGGGGGCTACTCCCATCACCTGGCACTTTCTCACTTTAACATGAGCCTAGACAAAAACCGGCTATACAATCAAATTCGATAGCGACCATCGAATCGAATTGGTCACAATACCTAAATCATATATTGCAATTCCACAGATATGCCTTTGGATCCCAAATACCGTGCCGTATGTTTTGATATGGATGGTACTCTCCTCAACACAAAACCACGTTATGATCTGATGACTCAGATCATCTTTGATGAATATGAGAGACTGGGTGTTCCAAAAGAATTGATGTGCCAAAGGGGCAAGAAGTTTGATTTAGAACTTGGCGCAGATTGGATTATCGAAAACATTTCCAAAGAAGAATATGACGCCATAGGAACCAGGACATCACCACAAATGTTGGCTCTAGAAATGGAGGGGCTGAACGATGCAGAAGAATTTCCAGGAGTCAAAGAATTACTCATCGAACTCAGATCTAAAGGCTACAAGACTGGGGTGCTAACCAGAGGCGGGAGAACATATGCGGATAAGGCACTGGCACAATTCGATATGACCCAATATTTAGATGGTGTCGTTGCCAGAGATGACTATGATGAAAGTGAGGCCAAACCCAATCCGATTTCAATGAGACGCCTAGCAGATATTATCGGTGTAAAACCAAATGAAATCCTGTATATGGGAGATCACAAAATGGACTATCAATGTGCCAAGTCCGCTGGCTCAGGTTTTATCGGAGTCACGTCCGGAACACATGGTAAAAACGATTGGTATGAGATAGACCCAGACATCATCGTTTACCCAACAATCGCCGAACTCAGAAACAACCTCTGATGACCTAAGTTTCTAAACTGACCCATAATATATCTAAAAAGACAGTTTGTGCAGTATCCACTAACACATAAAGAAATATTGGGGAGAATAGCGGGCTTACGCCCGCTTTTAGTTTTACTCGGTACCCTTTCCGTACTCGACAACACGGGAGAGATCCTTCTCGTGCTCCATGTCATCGTAGTGGAACCTCTTGAGGTTGCGCTCAAAGGTCTTGTTAGCGGGCATGATCTTCTTGACACCGCACATGAGCTTGGATGCAACACCCATGATGTTCTTGTTGAGGGAAATTCCGAACTTGGTGTTTCCGCAGACGAGGTGTCCGGGGTTGATGACGTCATGAGGATCGAGGTGAGTCTTCAGGCTCCTCATGAGAGCGACTGCACCCTCATCGTGGATGAGATCCAGGTTGGATGCGAAGAAGACACCGAGACCGAGGGAACGTCCGCCGTACTCGGCCGCCCTGTCGCCCATGTAGAAGTTGTAGGCGAATGCAGTCATACCGAGAAGAGTCTCGTCATCCTTGAAGTAGTAAGGCATGAACATGGAAGTGCTGCGGTCTGCGACCATTCCGATGATTCCTCCGGGCTCCATCTTCATTGCCTTGTAACCCTCATAACACTCATCGACGAACTTTGCCCAGTTGTCGTTGGTGACGACGACCTCTGCGGGAATGGAACCTACTCCAGTCCTGCGTGCACGGAACTCGTAGCAGCGCTCCTCCCACTCGTGCTCTGCGATCTCGTAGGAGACCTTCCTTCCTCCGGCTTCCTCGACGAACTTGTCGACGATGGACTCCTCGAGGTTCACGAATGCCTCGTCACCCTGGAAGGTAACAAGGAGAAGGTTGGAAACATCAGGTGCGTGGATGCCTGCCTTCCTCTGGTTCTCGAAGTGGTTGTAATCGGACCATGCGATGTGAAGGGGCTTGACACTGGGGTGCTTACAAATTGCGTTGATGGGTGCTCCCATGTCCCTGAGGTGGTCGAACTCGTATGCAACGGGCTTGACGATTCCCCTGGGATAGATCCTGTAGGTGCACTCACAGATGACACCGAGGGTTCCCTCTGCTCCTCCGAAGAGCTGGTTGAGGTTATATCCGGACATGTTGTTGGAGATTGCATCGTATCCAGTCTCGATGATGGTACCATCGGAGAGGACGACCTGCATGTTGAGTGCGTTGTCCCTTGCGGATCCGTATTTGTATCCTCCGGGGCCGATTCCGCTAGTGGAGAACCATGCTCCGATAGTTGCGGAGGGGAAGCTGGAGGGGTAGGATCCAACGAGGAAGCCTTCCTTCTCACAGGCATCGAGGATTGCCTTCCAGGAGGTTCCTGCCTGTGCCCTGACGGACATGTTGACGGTGTCGATCTTGATGATGTTGTTCATCTTGGAAGCCATGTCGAGAAGGATTCCGCCGTTGACGGGCATGGATCCTCCGAGACCCCAAGTGGACTGTCCACGGGGGACGATTGCGACACCGGTCTCGTATGCGAGCTTGACAATTGCAGAGACCTGCTCGGTGGTAGAGGGCCTGACGATGACGTCGGGCATGTTCTTGAAGGCAAGACCTGCCTCCTTGGGCAGAGGTGCGAGGTCGTGACCATAGAGCATTCTGTCCATGTCGTTCGTGTTAACGTTGTCGATTCCGACGATTTCCTGAAGCTTGTTAATGATTTCAGGCGTGACTTTGCGAGATAAGTTCTCCCCTTTCATTTAATTGTCCTCCACTTACGTGTGACTTAATGGTGGGAGAATAAGATTTAGTTTAATAATGATTTGGGTGACCGTATCCTATAAAGTAAAGAAAGACTGGCCATATGCTTCCAAAGCCGCATTTTTTAACAGGGCAGATTTGGCATCCGAAGGGACACTGAACAGATGGGTTCCGCATCTACAATCCGAACAACCGAAACCATGACATACAGGAATACAACCGGAATCCTCCGCGATCCTGGCGAGTTCACACTCTGGCACCGGGTCAGGATATGATACGAACGCCTCCATGGAATCGGCAACGATCGTCAACCTATCTATGTGCCAGCGAATCTTCTTCTCCTTTGACAGATGACGATCCAATCTATGTTCCAGACCGCCCATGGCACTACCTACGTAACAATACTGACCTGCTGGAAGATCTATATGACCCAACGCTCCGATATCGGAGGAAAAATCAGAAAGGAAGTTGAGGAAGAGCACGTATGTGCCCCTCCTCTTTGGACATACGCTCATGCGCCGCGATCCATATCTTCGATCTGGGACATTGTCCTGATCTTGATCAATGTGCTGCTGTCCTCCAGTTTGGACTCGACAATGTCTGCCACTTCGGACAACTTACGTCCGTACACGATCAGATTGTCGAAGTAATCCTTATGCTCCCTGTACGGAATCTTCACACGCAATCCATCCAAATGAAGGACGATAGGTGCTGGCCTGAGACACATGTCAATGGGTTCGTAGTTCTCCAAGAGGAGCTTAAGCTCCGCTGGATGGATGAATAACGGATCCTCCTCCAACTGCTTCTTCTTACGCATCAGAACTTCGTTGACCGCATCGGAGATCTCTGCGAGTTTCGCCCTCTCATCGGAGGACTTCATCCTCTCGGCTTTTCTTCCGACACCGGAGATGACAGCTTCGCAACAATCCTCCATCCCATCGGGCTGGGGTCCACAAACCAGGATAACTGGCACATGGATGTCCTCCAACAACTCCTTCTTCTCCTCGACACAATCCTTAAAATTTCCGAACATGAAGACGGCTGCATCGTACTCGTCGATGATCTCGATCTCCCTCTTGGAGATCTGGGACGTCTTCTTTCCTCTACCTCTTGCAAGACCCATCACGACAGAGATCGCTCCGCCCTGCCTCATGATCTCTGCGATATCACAGACGGGGTGAGGCATATGGTGCCTTCCCAGAGTACAACCGACTACGGCAATCTCCGTACCCGCGAGTGGGACACTACGAATGTCCCCACCGATTTCCTTAGATATGCTCTCTATGACACCGCGATCCTCCTCAGGGATCGACATGGTGACCATCAGCATCTGTGCGCTACGATTCATGTGAAGGACGGTTCCTCCTACATCCTCGATAGCCTCGAAGAGCTCTGCGGAACGGTATACTCCGCCATCGTACATCATGACTTCAAACATCAGGGATCGCCTCCCCTTCCTTGATCATACCTTCATGGACAAGGACACCTTCATCCTTCAGCTCCTTCACCATGATCTCTTCCGTTGCAATGACTGTGATGACCTTTCCGTCGATCATCGCATCCCTTACACGGATCCCTTCGGGTAATGCCCTCCAAAAAGCACCAAGGATTTCCTCGACAGCCTCCTCTCCTGAGGAAATGACCATGTTCTCCACATCCTCCTGCTTGGCACCACGGACCACCAGATCGAACCTGGTGTTCTGATCCACATTGGGGCGCCCATATGTCTTCCAGAGGTTGGAAAGGACATCTGGTGCATAACGCTCGTTGGAGATGGACACGTACAACTCGTCACCCTCCTGCCTGAATGATGCTGCCTCGGACATGACCTTGCACCCAGGTGCATTCTTCAGGATGACCGAAAAGATGAACAGAGGGACCTCGGGTTTGAGGACCAACTTCGCCTTGACGATCATGAATGACTTTCCGATATCTCCGATGATGTTCTCGAAGAGCTTGGCATATGCCTCTCCCCCATACATATCATCACAGACGACATCGATCTGCATCTCTAGACCTCACAGGAATCCTGAACTGAGGAGTGCTCCTCCAACCGCACCGATGAACTGTGAATCAGCGGGAACGATAGGCTTCTCTCCAAGGACCTCACCGACTGCGGTGACAAGTCCGGAAATAAGCGAGGTACCTCCTACCTGGATGATCGGGTGCCTGACATCGATCTCCTGAAGCTGCTGCTCGTAGACCTGCTCTGCTACAGAGTGACAGGCGGCTGCAGCGACATCCTCGAAGCTCTTTCCATCTCCGAGAGTGGTGACCAGATCCTGAATACCGAAGACTGAACAATAGGAGTTCATCTTGGCGTTCCTCCAGTTACCCTTATCGGCCAATGCACCTAACTGTGTGACGTCGATCTTGAGCCTCCTGGAGGTCATCTCAAGGAAACGACCGGATGCACCCGCACAGACTCCACCCATTGTGAAGTTGTCCGGGATACCATCACGAACGGTGATGGCTTTGTTATCCATTCCTCCAATATCGATGATGGTTGCCTCTCCCCTCTGCCTATCTGCAAGCCACACAGCACCCTTGGAGTTGACTGTGAGCTCTTCCTGGATCAATTTGACCTTGTCCTTGAAGTGTTCTCCAAGAGTGAAACGACCATATCCTGTGGTTCCCATCGCCTCGATGTCCTTGTACTCCAGACCGGCCTGTGCCAGAGCCTCGTTGAGGACGAATGTCGCGGACTCCACGACATTGTGGGATGGCGTCCATGCCTTACCTATGATCTTGTTATCCTGCATGATGACGGCCTTGGTGGTCGAAGAACCGGAATCCAATCCTGCAGTGATTCCTGCCTGCCTCTCCCTTGCGAGGAGTTCCTTTCTGGTCACGATCGTGACGAGAGCCTCCATCCTTGTGAGCAACTGTGATGCCTTCAACCTCTCGGTGAATGAGTAGGTGACCACAGGGAGGTTCGTGTTCTCCTGGATGAATCTTCTGATCTCGTTCCTGACAAGGGCTGCCTCGGCACATCTGAAGCAGGTTGTGATGAACACTGCATCTGCAGCGTAGTTACCATCCGCCAGCTGAACGGCCCTTGCAATCATCAGCTTGAGCTGATTTGAGCGGGGCCTGAATCCGAACCTCTCCACGGCATTCTCCACATCTACTGCGGATACATCAGGATAGACCACCTTTGCACCCACACTGCGTGCCGCCTTCTCGATCTCGTATTGAACGCTACTGTACTCCGTACCGCATGACAACTGTGCAATCTTGATGGTCACTGCAATCCCTCCAAGAACTCCTTCACCTGCCCGACGAAGACCTTACCCTCTTCTTCGGAATTGGGGTATGGGACCCTGAGCATCGGAATACCGCGCCTTTTGATCAGATATTTCACCATGAGTTCGGAACGCTCGCATCCAACACATCCAAAGGAGAATGGTGGATCGTCGACGATGATCGCCGCATCCGCCTCCTCGATCATCGGACCCCAGACCGCAAGCCTTCCCCTCACACCTGAGGGGACCTCGATTCCTGCATACTTGAGTCCTCTGACCACATCATCCAGAGTAACGTTCATGGGAGGCATGTCCACCTCGATGTTGTCAATCCTTTCCTGCAATGCCGCCATGGTGCTGAGCGGCTCGTGTCCGAATCTTTCCACCAGATCGAACAGGATAAGACTGTTCGGCGGATCGATGAATACCTTCACAATTTCACCTCGCAAATTTCAATGAGTTTGTCGACCGGCAACTTCTCCTTAGCCGGGATTTTCTTGTATTTCTCTCCTCTATCGATGGCATCCAATCCTGCCTCGATATAGGGCAATGCGACCCATTCGGATTCAAGCTGACTGAATCCGGGCCTTGTTCCGTGCTGTGCACGACATCTGACGGGGTCGCCCATCCTGTATGCTCTCCTCTTGGAGAATACTGAATTGCCCTGAAGGCCTCTTGCCCTCCTAGTGACTTCGAGGACGGCTTCACGCCTTCCTTCGATCAGACAACCATAACAGGTCTCCTTAAGAGCAACATCCACACCCATGGAATGGATAGTGCGGGCCAACATCTCAGGCGTGAGCCTGGATGCGGGACTGATCATTAGCAATCTGGTCTCCCTCTCATCACTCATATTTCCATCTCCGTGACATAGACGACCTCTCCTTCCTCGAGAGTCTCCTCGAAACGCTTCAGGTCATCGACGAACTTTCCGAATATGTTGGTGCCGAACGGTTCCTCTCCGGTAGGTCCGAATTCCTTACTGTCAGCCATCCTGATACCGACTAGACCCTTATGGTCACAAGCCTGATTCGTGAGACCTATGTCCCCGCGTTTGCACTTCTTGAACGGTTCTCCAGGATACAGGGACTTACCCTTCTCCTCATCACCATTGAATGTGACCATGGACATTCCTGGGAACCAGAAATGGACGTTGAGCATACCGACAGGCTTGTGATTGAGCCCTGTAAGCTTCTCGAAGTAGTGGACATCGGCCTCTTTCTTACGGTTGAGCTCGATCCTATAGATGGATTTCCTGTCAACTCCGAATAGGACCACCTCGCCTTTATTGAGAATGTCTACGGTATTCTCTGGACTCTGCTCGACGATGACTGCGTCATCGCCCATTTCTCCACCACGTGTGACCTTGATTCCTGCGGACTCCATGAGTGATATTCCATCGTACATATTCATTCCGACGGCCATGAGCCTTGGTGGATCCACTTCGACCTTGATCTTATCTCCAGGTTTGACGGAAGAGATGATCGATGAACCCATGACCACATCTCCGATGTGGTTATGGCTCTCCAACATCTGTCTCCTTTCCCTATAGAAGAATATGCGCCCTACACCGACACCTGTACTACGAACGAACACACCGTCCTTTTCCCTTACAGCCTTGGACTCTGACTTGAACGTAATGTCCATGTCATCATCGACTGCGATGTAACTTCCCGTCGCACTGGATACATTGAGATATCCCTTCTGAGCGACTATCATCAGATGCTCCGCAGACTCCGGAGAGGTCATATCGAGTTTGACCCTTACACAGGTCTCAACCCTGTTTCCATCCTCTAACTTGTATTTGAGATCGGATGTGAGGACGAAATTGTCCTTTTGACTCTCGGAGATGACGGGTCCGATGGAAAGGATCCTGTCCCCTTCACGGAAATCATCTAGGACGTGCCTTCCACGTGTTACCCTTCCGACTTTTATCCCGCCCGTTCCATAGTTGGAACGGTGGTCATCACGGGCGATCATCATGTACGTGGTGGCGCTATCAAAACCACCGAGCGAGAAGAAACAATCGTATTTGCGATACATGGACACGGTACGATCAACAGGGATGTCCGTAACGAACGAACCGAATGCTGCGATATCATGTGTGACCCACCTTGCGGTGGATCCAGATATCTCCTCTGTCTTCGACTTCCATAATTGACCGTGGATACCTTCATCGAGATGGATATGGAATCTTCCTCTGGTGGTCACGACCTCAAAATCCTCGGACTCCGTCCTGAGAGACTCGGAGGACTTGAAGACGGAGACGACGGTCCCAGGCTCGTAATCCACCATTGACACGGCATCCCCGAGTGTTGCCCCCTCCTTGAAAGTGTATTCAGTACCATTGATGGTAACAATCATTGACCATCCCTCCTATCAGGCATCATGTTCAGTACCTTGGAGACGATCTCATCCAACTTGTCCTGAGGACAAGAGACTCCTCTGATAACCCCGGTAACGATCTCCTCTACACATCCTTTGGAATTGATATTCTCATCATCAGGCATGACATACTTGGTCCTGACACCGATGGCAGCAAGGTCCTCGTAATCGATGGGACATTGTGTCACCAGGATCGCGGGGATGTTGACATTCCTCAGGATGAGTCTTGCCTTCCAAATGATATGGCTCCTGACATTTCCGAGGTGGATCAATGCGACCTTGAACTGTTGGATACGCTCCACCTCTATGGGATCCAATCCCATGCACTGTCCGTGGGTGATGTCGGGAGCATCTGCCGGAACGCCTGCACCTGCATTGAGAACGAGGACGGAGGTATCAATCCCCTCCTCACGCAACGCATATGTGATCTCACATACAGGTTTGGTGATGTGCCTACGACCAGGACCCATCGCGATGGCGACGACATCCTTGCCGCTCTCGGAGATGGTCGCCCTCTGAGCGAGACCACCTCCCTGGCCCATTCCCATAGATTCCCTGCACTCCACGAAACTGAGATGTCTTCCGATCCTCTGCTTCATAGCTCTCCACCGGCATCCAGAATCTCTTTCTCAACTTCCTTGAGCTTCTCGACGAGGATGTCTGCGGGACCGAGGTACTGAATCTTTCCGTCCTTCATGAGTGCACCGCGGTCACAGCAGTTGAGGATGAAATCCATGTCGTGACTGACAACGATGAATGTCTCGTTGAGGTCCTTCCTTGCCTTGAGAACGGCCTTTGCAACGGTGACCTTGGTGATCGGGTCCATCGTTCCGGTAGGCTCATCAAGAACGACGATCTTCGGCTCCTTGATGAGGACCTGTGCGAATGCGATCCTCTGGTTCTCTCCCACGGAGAGGGAACCGGGCTGTGCCTGGAGAACGTCCTCGATTCCCTGCTTGGGGAATCCGACACTGATCAATGCCTGAATGGCTTTGACCTTGGCGAGTTCCGCAGGCATCTTGATTCCAATGCTTGATGACAGGTTCATGAGGACCGTATCGAAGGGATAGAGGGTGAACTCCTGATGAAGGACTCCGATGTATGCGGTCGCCCTTCCTTTTCCTCCCTCTCCGGGATCGCTCATATCGATCCATTCGTCTCCGATCTTGATCTCGACCTTACCCTGCGTAGCAGGAGTCATACCGGAAATCATACGGGAGGTAGTGGTCTTTCCTGCTCCGGAGAATCCTACAAGTGCGAAGATCTCTCCCTCTTTGATATCGAATGTGACTCCGTCGACAGCCTTGACGACTCCTCTGACGACAGAGAAGTAGTGCTTCTTTGCATTGTCAAGTCTGATGAGAGTCTCTCCGACATTGTGAACGGTACCTTTATCGAACTTGTACTCCTCCATGAACTTGGAAGTTACTGCGGTCGGATCACCCTGCATGAGTGCCTTTCCTGCATCCAGCCAGATTGCGGTGTCTGCCATCTTGACGATTGCATCTGGCCAGTGGGATGCAAAGACCATGCAGATGTTGTGCTCTCTGACGTACTTAACTAGCCTTTCATGAACGAGATTCGCGGTATACGGATCGAGGGTACCGGTGGGTTCATCTGCAAGGAAGAAGAGAGGCTGCTTTGCAAGCTGCCTTGCCATGACTACCCTCTGCTTCTCCCCTCCTGAAAGGTCACGAGCGATGTGGGTGGTCCTATGCGTCATATTGACGAACTCGAGGAGTTCGATGGCCTTCTTGACCTTATCGGGATCCTCCATCCCATCAGGCATGGCTTCATAGATGTTCTCAAGGACAGTGTCGTCTCCGAAGAGTGCGAAGGTCCTTTGGAGCATGATAGAGATGCGCATGTGGAGCGATGTCCTGGTCGCATCGCGGTCCTTGAGGGCCCACATGTCAATCCATTCATCGCGCATCTCCTTTCCACAGTGGGGACAGACCCCCTCGCTGATGGGGATGTCGAGATGGTTGCATCCAGAACAACGGCGGACATGGTAGAGGATCTTTCCAGAATCGGGCTTGTATCCTTCGGAACCCCTGATCATGTGGATGAGAACACTCTTTCCTGCTGCACTCTTTCCAATGAGACCGAGGATCTCTCCGGTCTTCAAAGTGACTGAAATGTTATCAAGAACGACCTTTCCATTGAAAGACTTGGTAACATTCTCAAGCTTAAGAAGTTCGACTCCAGTATCTGACATGGATGGAAAATGCACGAGGCCCTATTAAAGGAAATGGTAACCCTATTTGTCGCGCGCGTAATATTAACCGTCGTTAAATCTAATCGACGTTAAAAATGCACTATTCATACGAAAAACCTTCTATTCTGGTAGGTTTTCAAGGAGTCCAATGTTTTTATCAGATGGATGGCATTCCTATCCATGCACCATGCGACCGGAAGAAGGCCAGGTTCCGCAGCTAAGTTCTCCGATTACCACATTTGGAAGGCACTTATGTGTCTCGACCAGTTCATACCGGTAGGTCGTAAGAGGCTATCCGAACAACTTGGAATCGGAGAGGGTAGCACGCGTACTCTCCTTGCACTCTTGGAAAAGTACGGTTGCACATTCACGAACAAGACTGGCATATACCTATCCGAGGAAGGGGAGAAGGTCCGTAATGGTGTCGTTATGGAAATGGCCCACCTAAACATAGGCAGCATGACCATCAGTGACTACGACTGTGCGGTGAAGGTACCTCGTGCATCTAAGAGGATCAAATATGGATCCGAGGAGAGCGATGTTGCACTGAGGAATGGTGCCAGAGGTGCCACGACATTGATATATGTGGATGGAAAACTCAAGTTCCCTGGAACGGATCATGTCGTCGATGAGGATGTCCAGGAACTGTTCCAGAAGACTTTCAGATTGAAAGAGGAGGACGTCATCATCATCGGTACATCCAACACACCTGAAAATGCAGAAATGGGTGCGATATCCGTTGCCCTATCATTAATAGGGGGATTGAAGTTCAAAAAGGAACTCCACGGAATCCTATCGTCGTCAAGCAACACCAATGAATTGATCTCACTCGCGTTCGCAATACATGAACTTGTAGGAGGGTTGCCGGTCTGTGCCAAGAGTAAGAACAATCTGGGTATTAGGATCGAAGATGGCGTCGTCATCGACAATGCATATAGTGGTGCTGTTCTTGAAGAAGCTATCCAGACAGGAAAGACCTATAGAAAGATCGCTGAAAGTGGCCCATACAAGGGAATACGCGTCATTGTCACCCCTATAGATCTCGACGGAACAGTCATCGGATCCGTCGGCGTCGTGGACATGAAAGAACTGTTCTCATCACACCTTTATGACAACTATGTCTACCCTCTGAACAAGAAATGACAAGGTGCCAGATAATCAAGTATAAACATACTTATGACGATATGACACACATGTCGAACGAACTACCTTTGGAGATCATCAAAGGAATGAGAGGAGTACGCGAAGCGTTCTATCTCGATCAGGAGATCCTCGATAAGGTCAAAGAAGAAGAGAGTACCGTCACATCACCAGGTACGGGAACTGCCGTCAACAACGAAGGATTCAACGAGGCACTCAAACGTGAGAAGGTCATCTGCATCATCAAGGATCCACGTTTCAGACCACCACCAGAACCCACGGTCATTCTGAAATGCAGTGATGGACAGGTTCTAGGGGTAGAGGTTTTTCCCGATACTCAGGACCAGTATATCGGAAAAGAAGGTTGTCTCATGGTATCCGATGGATTCGTCGTCTTCCTCGATGTAATACCCAGTGAGGGAAGTAGTGAGGCATTCGTCATGCCCCCAGTATCCTTCCCTGAGCTCAACCTATCCAATGGGTGCAAGAACGTTGTTTCGTGTAGCCCTGCACCCACCAGTGACAAGATGATTCGTGAACACAGAGGGCTACCGGATGATGCCAAATTGGCATCGATCCTGGTTGCCTATGATGTGGCCTAAACTATCGTTACAACATCCCTGACCTGATCAATGGTCAAGGTCAGGGAAACGTTTTCTGATACGGTTGACACATGACCCACAGTAAGTCCTGAAACGGATTTCGTCATGAATCCAAGACCTTTCTTGATGCCCAGAAGATCATGTGCTGACTTATCAAGCCTCACAACGAATGAATGGATCGCCCAAGCTGCAGTATCGATATTGACTACCTCGATGGTACCGACGATCTGCTGATCACATGTGTAGACTTTCTTACCTTCTAGATTGGAAACGACCTCCAATGCGTCCGAATCGGCATGAATGTAGGGTCTGGCATCCTCCACGGTATCTGGAATGAGGATGACGTCATGCATCTGGAACATCGGCGGTTTAACGATGATCATGGATTTACTGGAACCTGCTCCGATGATATTGGAGACGTCCTTGGTACACTTGACCTTGAGTCCCTCCGCTGCCCAATTAGATGCATCATAACGAACATCCAAGACCTCTCCAATATTATATGCATCCTGAGAAATAACTTCCATTTTCTTCAGATTTTCAAGTGTGAGAACTGTCATGATTTCATATAGAACTGGTGGTAAATAAACATAACACTACTCGACAAAAAAAAATGGTTCATAATCGAACAAAAACGAGCTACCCATAAGTAAGAGGGTTATGGAAAAGGTTTGAGGTATAAGCTATACGCTTATCCCTTGATGGACTTGACAAGTGCGAACAGGTTCTCGTCCTTGATGAGAGCGGAGAGACCGCATCCAGGGGAGATGACGTTGAATCCTGCTGCTGCGATTCTCTTTCCTGCTGCTGCACAGTCGTCGGGGGTTCCCTGAAGGAGGGGGTTGACGACACCGACGTTTCCGACGGTTGCGACGCGTCCTGCTGCAATCTTGACTGCTGCCTCGGAGTCGACCTTCTCCTCAACAGAGATACCGGTGACACCAGTGTCTGCCATGAGGGGGATGATCTCGGAGGTGTCACCACAGATGTGGAGAACGGAGTCTGCTCCGTTGACACATGCGAGAGAGGTCTTGACGTAGTTACCGGAGTACTCGGTGAACATGTCGGGGGACAGGAGGTCGGTAGAGGAGGAGGGCTCGGACATCTGAATGATGTCTGCTCCTGCGTCTGCGAGTGCCTGGGAGTATGCCTTGACGATGGGGTTGACTGCATCGATCCACTTGATGACCATCTCGGGGTTCATCATGATTCCGAAAACGAGGTTCTCGGTGGAGACCATGTGACCTGCGAGGGTGAAGGGTCCGGTGTTTCCTGCGATGACAGCGTACTCGTTGCCGTACTGCTCCTTGAGGAGCTTGGTTGCCTCGATAACGACTGCGGGGCGTCCTCCCTTGAGGAACTCCTCGGGATCCATGAGGTTGGGCTCGTCGTAGACGTCCTCCATTGCATCGAACTTGAAGGGGTGCTTCTTGATCATGGGGGTGGAGTTGATCTTTCCGGGGTCGACCATGCATCCGAGCCTCTCTGCCTCTGCGGTGAGACAGAATGCGGACCTAACAGCCTCGAATCCGTAGTAGGTTGCCTGTGCTGCTCCGAGCTTAGCCATGAGCTTTGCATCAGAGTGAGCCTCGGGCCATGCTGCGCCACAGTTCTCCATCTCTCCAACGGTTGCAGACTGGGTGAAAACTGCCACTGGGGGCCTGTCGAGCTCTTCCTGCTTCATTGCAGCGAGAACTCTTTCTCTGGGAGTCATTGACATGATATATCTCTCCTTAAGATTGGGATTGGGTTCACCCTATATAATCCTCTTTATCGTGATTCTCGCCGTTAAACGAATACTCCCAGACGGTAGAGGGGATGGTATCGAAAAGTTAATAAGTTGTTTGTATGCCCCAGAGGGGCATTGGTATTCAACGAATCTCCGGTGGATCACCGACTACCCTGGAGATGACTTCCACGAAGTTCACAGTCCTCGCGATGGTCTCATCCTCCCAATCGCCGACACCGCCTTCTGTTGCCATGTAAGTCTTGATCTTAGAAGACTTCACGATGTTTCTGGCACCTGCAGCCTCAAGATTCTTTTCAAGATAGGACTCCAGCCACCTGCGAGTTGCCGCCACGGCAGTGTCCAGGTGTGCATAATATGCTGCTCCAGCGAACGGGATATTTGCGAGGAACCTGTAATCGGGTGTCGGAGTGATAGTAGCAGAAAGGGACTCTGCAAGCTTACTGGAAACAGCTCCCACGGCATTACCCACATCGTTATGTTCGGGGAACTCCACGACGGCATTGAGACGTTCATCGAGATCCTCCATCATGTACTTGGATGGTGCACCGATACCGATGATAGGTACGGAGAATTTAGAGGACATACTCATGAATCCATCACGCTTGGTTGTGATCATCCTACGGAGCATCACTCTGGATCCGCGATCGTCCCAATTCCTCAACTCATCGTCCAACATCTTCGTCATGACGACCTCTGCGATTTGTGCCTTGATCTCATCGAATACGGCCACAGCAGCCTGTTTCTTACTCATACCAATCCTTGCGGACAATGCGGTGATTCCTGCTTCAGACCCTGCATAATCCCCAAGCTGGAACTTCTTCAGGAATACCATGACATCGGTAGGGGTGAGAGAAGCGATGATGAGAGCCTCCTTCTTCACCATGGAATCGAGCTCATTATCAATGAGCCAAAGACCCTCTACCATGTTGACGATCTCCATCTTGTTAAGCGCACCCTGACCTTCTATGACATCGAAGATACGCCTCTCCTTCTCGGTGAGAATGGACTTATCCACATTTGGCAGTGCCTCATAGTACTCATAGATCTCAGAATGTTTGATCCTCTCGATAAGACCAGGATGGGTCTGGACGAAAGTACAGAGGGGCACCACCCTATCAGGTCCCAGGACGAATCTGGTCCCGTTAAGACCGATCTTGGAATCTCCTCCCAACGCGACCGTGCACATATCCACTGCCTTGACACGTGTCCTCCATTTTCCAATGGACGCTCCCTCGAACTGGATCTGCGGGAATCCTCCCTCCATGACCGCGATATCGGTAGATGTACCTCCAATGTCCACCATGATACAGTTCTCATGACCAGACAGGACCCTTCCTCCCATAGAACTGGCAGCAGGGCCGGAAAGGATAGTCTGGATAGGATATTTCTTTGCATCCGAAAGTGTCATGACGGATCCGTCTCCCTTGTAGACCATAATCGGAGCGGAGATTCCTTTTTCTCTGAATGTCTTCTCGACATCATCGAAGAACTTTGTGACAATGGGGATGAGTTTACCGTTAAGAACGGCCGTTTCCGCCCTCAAATCGATACCGAGTGCTGCGGAGAGTTCATGACCCGCAACAGTTGGCAAACCAGTAAGCTGGATGGCGAGATCCTTGACCTTCTTCTCCTGTGCGGAATTGGCTACTGCGAACAAACCTGAGATCGCAATGGCATCCACGCCTTGGGACACTTCCATGATGGCCTTGGTGACCTCTTCCTTGGACAATGGACTCACAACACGACCGTTGCTATCACAGCCACCCTTCACCTTCGCCTGGTTCTTCTCACCAAAGTAGACCTCCTCTTTTGGATCCCATCCGATAAGGATAAGGCCGACCTCGCCTCCATGACCCTCCAAGACAGAGTTGGTGGCCAAAGTTGTCGATATTCCGACCAATGAGATATCCTGTGGCCGGATATCACACGAATTGAACACTGCATCCACGGACTTATAAAGACCGATGGAAAGATTGTCATGTGTGGTGGGGGACTTCCTCTTGGCAACAACGGTGTTATCATCCAGATCTATGATGACTGCATCCGTGAAAGATCCTCCCGTATCGATTCCGAGACCATATCTGGCTACAGATACCTTTTCGAAATCATCACTGTATGTATCAGGTTCGACAAGTCCAACGCCTTCGACCAATTTTCCAAGATACCCAGAAACCTTCTCTCTCTTCTTGGACATCGGATTGTATCTAGTCGTCTGATAGTACACGTAGTAGGAATTGCCGGCCTTCTTAACGTCGAAACATTTTCTTCCTCCGGCCTTCTCCTTCTCGATCCATTCTTGGACCCATTTGTCGTACTCTGATCTTTGAACCATGAGAAAATGTACCGTGTAGCGCGTATATATGAATACCGTATAATTTATGTGTAGAGGTTATACGGTACACAGGTCGATGGATAAACGGGAACCTAAGACCATTGCATAACGGAGAGGTGTGGAACCCCTCGTACGATCAAATCACGAACAGTGGGAGAACATTGAAAGAGGTTTGAAAGTAAAAGGTTTAGAGTAGGTTCCTAAATCGAAATCAGATTCCGAGGAATGCTGCTGCGACGTGGGATGCCTCGACTGCGTCGTAGGACCATCCGTCTGCACCGATCTGGTCGGCGAACTCTTTGGAAGTTGCTCCTCCACCGATCATGGTCTTGATTGCGCCCTTCTTTCCCATCTCCTTGAGGTCTGCCTCAACCTGCTTCATTCCAGCGAGGGTAGGAGTCATGAGAGTGGAAGTTGCGATGATCTGTGCGCCCTTGTCGACTGCGGTTCCGACGATGTCCTTGATTGGGATGTCCTTTCCGAGGTCGATGACGTTGAGTCCGAGTCCGGTCAGCATAGCCTTAACGATGTTCTTTCCGATGTCGTGAACATCTCCCTCGACGACTGCGATAACAACGGTTCCCTTGGATGCGGTTCCGTCTCCTCCGAGGAGGGGCAGGCAGAGGTTGAGTCCCTGGTAGAGGGTGTTTGCTGCGAGAAGAACCTGGGGAAGGAAGTACTTCTTGGATGCGTAGAGGTCACCAACGATTCCCATTGCCTTGGAGAGTGCGTCGAAGATGATGGTCTTTGCGTCGATTCCCTCGTCGAGGCATGCCTGGGTTGCTGCCTTTGCGTCCTTAATCTTTCCCTTGACAACAATGTCAACCAATGCGTCCATGTTTGCGCTCATTGTAATTCCTCCAACCTTGTGAGGTTGTGGATAGTTAATTCCGCTTGTTTGACTTAAAGGCTCTGATGGATGGTTACTATATCCATATCTTATAGAAAGGGCACTCAAATCAATATATAAAATAATCTATCATACAATCAAATACGTAGATTAGAGACTTCGGATAATATCCCCAGGTCTATCAGCCCCAGCTCGGAGATACCGTACAGCTCTGCTCCCCCCATATCCGCACTACGGCAGGCATGAGACATGAAATCATCCGAGGACGTGGCGAAGTCGGTTCCGGATGAAAGAAAACTGAACGGAGGCAGAACCAACACGCCTTCCTTACGCGCATATATGAAACACTGCATCTTCAGACCGCCCGAGAGCGCTCCGATGATTTTCACAGACGGATGCTCGTGACCTATGATGACAGGGCGCACCCCAGAATCCACATGCCCATGTTCCAACCGGTATCCACCGATGTCGACATGGTCCACCACCGGGATCCCCATATCCGCCACGATGTTCTGCACATAATTATCGTGATTGCCTTTCACAATCGTTACCTTGGCAGCATCACGGATCAAGGAAACTATCGAACGTACCTCCTCCTTCCCTTCGAATTTGGCACGTTTGAAATCGTGCTTTATGTCCCCAAGAAGTACGATCTCTTTCGGCTCATACTTCTCTATCAGACGGTTGAGCGACTCCCTTATGGATTCGGTATTAATGCGGGGCAGATACATGCCCTCGTCCTCCAGAGCCTTCTCATAACCGAGGTGCAGATCGCCTATGACCATGACTCTCTCCTCATCAAATATGATGCACCTATCATTGGTGACCCTCAATCCGGGTTCCACCTCGACCGAATCCATGTATCACGATATGCATCCGTTATAATTTACATTGACGGAAACATGTGCGTAATGTAATAATCCCTGAACGCCATCTCGCTGACATGATCGAGAGCACATTCCAGATCCTGCCACGTTTCGGCCCCAGAAAAGAGGCCTCGCTATGGGCATCAGGAATCAGGAAGTGGTCCGATTTCATCGATGCGGACATCGTAGGAAACATCAAAGGCGAACAGAAGTCGCGCATGGACTCCCAACTGAACTATGCGTACGACCTCCTCGATTGCGGAGACAGTATCGGCCTCGGAAGTATGCTGAAACCACGTGAACATTGGAGGCTCTACAACAGATTCAGAGATTCTATCGGATACTTTGACATAGAAACCGACGGACTGGACAGGGATTCCGAGGTCACAGTGGTCACGATCCACAAGAAGGGCGACACGATCACCCTAATCAATGGAGAGAATCTGGATTCCGAGTCCCTCACCAATGCTTTAAGAGGGGTGTCCATGTTGGTCTCGTTCAATGGGAGATGTTTCGATGTACCCACGTTGCGTTGCAGTTTCCCAGATGTGGACTTTGACCTGCCACACTTCGACCTCAGATTCGGATGCAGGGACATAGGTATATCCGGGGGATTGAAGAATATCGAGAAAGAGATCGGACTCCAAAGGTCCGATGACATAGCCGAAGTGGATGGGTTTGAGGCTGTGAGACTCTGGAAGAGATGGAGGAACAACGGCGACAAGGAATCGCTAGAACGTCTGATAGAATACAATCGGGCGGACACTGTGAACCTCGAGACCTTGGCAGATACCATCTACCCACGGCTGGTGAAGGAATACGCAGGATTTGAAGAGGATATCTCCTGAGTTGGAGAAGGACGTCAAGGAGGCTGCTAGGGCCGTTCACGAATCGGATGATGTACTGATAGTGTCACACATCGATGCCGACGGCATATCCAGTGCCGCCATAGCCTACACCGCATGCCTTCGCTCCAAGACCAAACGGCTCATAGATCGCTTCATATCGGATGCATACGACTCCATCGACGAAACTGATCTGGCACTGAAATTGGACAGTGTGCTGGCCATGGAAAATATGGTCGACGAACATCGCATGGCAAGATATGCCAGCATAATCGTATCATCAGAACGCCTTCTACAGAACGGATGTGATGATCCAGATGCGGTCAAGAGATTACATGCTGTTGCAGAAAATGAATTGAAAGCATTCGCTATAAAAGAAGCGGAGAAGAAAATCGAGGTCCTCTTCGCAAAGAAGATGGATCCCGAGACCATCAAAAGGATACAGGACGATTCATCCTCACTCATATGGATCTGTGACCTTGGAAGCGGATACAAAGGACAGATGTGTAAAGACAGACTCCTAATTACGGACCACCACGTTCCCGACAACAACGGTCACCCAAAGAGCCAGAATGCAACACAGACCAAACTGTGGTTCACATTCAACATCTTGGAGATCAACCCCATCAATTATGGGCTCGAAGGTTCGACCGAAGGTTGTGGTTCCACGGTCACATATCTGGTAGCTAAGGCCATGGATGATGCAAACATTGATCTGGCACAACTGGGTGTTGTCGGTGCTTGCGGCGATATGCAGGACCAACCCATCAGAGGTCTGGTCGGCATCAACGCCGTCGCACTGGATGATGCCGTTTCCAACGGGGATGTCCTTGTGGAGGAGGACCTTAAGTTCTTCGGACGCGAAACAAGAACTGTTATCAACTATCTGAAATACAGCAACAACCCCACCATCCCGGAACTCTCCGATAACGGGGTAGGGTGTTCCAGATTGTTGAAAGCACTCGATGTGCCGATAAAGGATGGAGGTACGTTCAGAACCTGGAACGACCTGACATCGGATGAGAAGTCCAGGATTACTGATTTCGTTCTAAGCAGGCTCAACGGCGAAGAACAGAGCAGAGCATACGGTCACGCATACACACTCCCCAAATATCCAAGACATACGGAGTACAGAGATGCGAAGGAATTTGCAACCATGTTGAACTCATGCGGTCGCTACGATGATCCGGAAACGGGCATGGAGATCTGTGTGGCGCGCCAAGATGCGGGAAAGGAACTTCTCGATAAAGCCAAGAGACACCGTTCCGAACACACGGAGAATATCAACAGATGTACCCAACTGGTACTTGAGAAATGCCTAGTCAAGACATGCGGAGGGATCCAATACTTCCATGCACACGACTCCATCTCGGAAACGGTGGTCGGAATCGTTGTAGGGTCCATCCTGAGCAGGGACCCCAACAGATACGAGATGCCCATGATGGGATTCGTTGATACGGATGAAGGAGTGAAGGTATCCGCAAGAGCGGACAGGAGCTTGGTCAACAGAGGCCTGGACCTATCTGCGGTTATGAGTATCTCCGCAGAACATGTCGGAGGTTATGGGGGAGGGCACAACATCGCCGCCGGAGCAACGATTCCAAAAGGGATGGAAAAGAGGTTTTTGGATGTCGCTAACGACATCATTTTGACCCAGATTATCTGAGTCAATCCTTAAGCAAGGTGTAAAGGACGGCTTTCTGTGCGTGAAGACGGTTCTCCGCCTCATCGAACACGACACTCTGAGGTCCGTCCATGACCTCTCCAGTAATCTCCTGCTCACGGTGTGCAGGGAGACAGTGCATGACGATACAATCGGGTTTTGCAATGGAAAGGAGCTCCTTGTTGATCTGATAGTCGTGGAAGATCCTTACTGCCTCTTCGAGAGAGGTGTTGTCACCCATGGAGATCCATGTATCGGTGTAGAGGACGTCCGCATCCTTACAGGCATCCTTTGGTTCATGGGATGCGATGATCTTACTTCCATTCGCATCGGCAATCCTGGATGCATTGAGCATGATCTCCGCGTTGGGCATCCTGGTAGCAGGACAGCAGGCGACCATGTCCATACCCATGATGGCACATGCGTAGAGCAGAGAGTTACAGACGTTGTTTCCATCTCCAAGATATACGAGTTTCTTTCCGCGGAATCCACCCTTCTTCTCCTTTATGGTGACCATATCGGCGAGTGCCTGACAGGGATGCTCAAGGTCATCGAGTCCGCTGATGACGGGGATGGATGCGTTGTCTCCCAAACGATCCATGACCTTGTAGTCGAACGCACGGTACATGATGCCGTGGACGAACCTGCTCATGACGTGCGCGGTATCCTCAACTGTCTCACCGTGTCCCATCTGCATCTTGGTGGATTCGATGTAGAGGGGGTGTCCGCCGAGTTCACTGATGGCGACATCGAAGGAGATCCTGGTCCTAGTACTGGGCTTCTCGAAGATCATCGCGAGTGTCTTCCCCTTGAGGGGATCGCCGTGATGTCCGCGCTCTGCCTTGAGCTTGATAGCGAGGTCCACGAGCTCAGGCATATCGTCTTTCATATCCAAAACGGAAATGATGTTTCTCTTAGCCATGCCGCACCACTTTCTTTGAAACTACATAAACCATTTGCTCAAAAATGGACATTAGATATGACCGAATGTACATCGAAGGTGGAGCGCCATAATGTGCGATACATATATTCATCCTCGACATGAACGCCATATCGAGTCAAACCATGAGACATCTCGAATACAGTATGGCCAAAGGTTTATCTATAACGATTAGATGATGGGTCTATACATATGGCCTGAGTAGGGTAGCTTGGTTATCCTAGGGGATTGTGGATCCCTTGACTCGTGTTCAAATCTCGGCTCAGGCCCCACTTTTCTATACGGAGATTGATTTCATGTCGTGGGAAGGCGAATTGCTGAGAATCGATGAGAACAGGGTCGAAATTCCCATCGGAACTGTTCCTGGAATGAAGACCAATGCCATCATCTATGCCGATAAGGCAATGGAATCTCAGATCAGAGCGGACAATGCTCCCATGCAAGCAGCCAATGTGGCATGTCTTCCCGGAATCGTCGGAAGTTCCCTGACAATGCCCGACATCCATTGGGGATACGGTTTCCCCATCGGAGGTGTCGCAGCCGTCGATGCCAATGGAGGTTGTATATCGCCAGGTGGAATCGGTTTCGACATTAACTGTGGAGTCAGACTCATCAGAACCGACCTCCAGATGTCCGACGTCGACAAGGATATGGACCGCCTCATGGACGCGCTGTACGCAAATGTCCCATCGGGCCTTGGATCAAAAGGTATCAAAAGACTCACGATCAACGAAATAGACCAGGTTCTCCAGAACGGTTCCATATGGGCTGTGGAGAACGGATACGGGTGGGAATCCGATATCGATGTGACCGAGGAACGCGGCTCCATGGAATCCGCGGATTGCACCAAGGTCAGCGAGAAAGCTAAGAAGAGAGGCATCCCTCAACTCGGTTCCCTCGGATCCGGTAACCACTTCCTAGAGGTCGACATCGTGGACAAGGTATTCGACGAACGTGCCGCAAAGGCGTTCGGATTGAAGGAGGGACAGATTACGATCACTGTTCACTGTGGATCCAGAGGTTGTGGACATCAGATCGCCACGGATTACCTCCAATCCATGGAACAATATGTAAAAGCCCATAACATAGACCTTCCCGACAGACAATTGGCCTGTGCACCGCTGAACAGCACCCTTGGGGACGAGTACTTCTCTGCCATGTCGTGCGGTGCGAACTATGCTTGGGCGAACAGACAGATGATCACCCACTGGATCAGGGAGTCCTTCGAACAGACCTTCGGCGATTCTGCAGAGAACATGGGCATGGACGTCGTATATGATGTCGCACACAACATCGCGAAGAAGGAAAGGCACATCGTCGACGGCAGTAACATGGATGTCCTCGTTCACAGAAAAGGAGCCACCAGAGCGTTCGCAGCCGGAAGGAGCGAGGTCAGCATGAAATACAGGGACATCGGACAACCTGTGATCATCCCAGGCGACATGAGCGTCGGAACTTACGTCCTCGTCGGAATGAAGGGTGCTATGACGGATAGCTTCGGCACATCATGCCACGGAGCAGGAAGAAAGATGTCCAGAGCCAAAGCGACTGCGTCCCTCAATGTCAACGATATCGAATCCGCAATGGCTGGCAAAGGCATCACCCTCAGAAGAGGTTCCGAAGAAGGACTCGTAGAGGAAGCACCACAGGCATACAAGGATGTGGACGAGGTCGTATCCGTCGTATGCAACAGCGGACTGACAGGAAAGGTGGCGAGATTAAGACCTATAGGTGTCGTCAAGGGATAGGACCCTCTCGGTTGCAACCCGAACCGCATCCCTGGCATATCCCGGTGCGGAGACCATCACGCACCAGTCGATCGGGTCACGGGACTGAAGTGCCTTCGCTACGGAGGAATAACGGGTGAGAGACTTCACCTTGTCCCCATCCAATATGGAGACGTCGGTCTTACCGACCCTCACCTTCGATAACAACGATGATTCGGAAGGGATGTCCACGATGACCTCTGATGGGTCCAAACCTGCATGAGTTGCTATATCACATTCCAACTCCTTACGTTTGGATGCTGGCACATACTTCACCAAAAATGATTTGAATGAATCGTCGGCATCGATGGAATAGATCACCTTAGCCTTCTTGTACAACCTACGGTTGAGAACAGAACGCATGAGGTCCCCAGACCTGCCACCTTCTGACAACAAAGCGGATGTGAGGTCCGCATCCGTCATCAGATACAGTTCGGATAGATCCAGATCGGACACCTCTATGGCACGTCTGAGCATAGCCTCCACGATCTTGACAGTCTTATGGTAGTACACTGTGGAATACATCAAGGTGCGTGCGACCATCAACCCTTCCGCTGATGTTATGGCCCCTTTATGAAGGACCATCTTTCCATTGTGTACTGTCATCTGGCTCAATAACCTGTCCTTGTCCACCGCACCATGTATGACACCGGTATAATGCGCATCCCTCATAAGGTAATCAATCTGATCCGCATCCACCGGACCGTGTATCACCTGATGTGCATAGTCCCTTGAGCCAAAGAATGATTGAGCGCCCCTCTCCGGATTGATATCCAACCCTCCCAGATCAGAGGCAGGATTGATTATCAGATCGCATACGGCATCCGGGGATATACCAGCGGATTCCAACAGCACACCCATCGGCTCCATACCATCGAAGAACGGGCGGTCACGTTCCATGAATGATGGGACCCTTCCGGTTATCAATGCCCGGGACATCTCCATATGATCCAGTCCACTGGCACTTTCCATCATCCTCTCCAAGGTATGAGAGAATGGAGGGTGACACACATCATGGAGCATCGCAGCGGCCCTTATGATATCCGATTCCTCCCGACCCAAACACATGGATTCGGCCATACGTCCGGCCAAATGATAAACGCCCAGACTGTGTTCGAAACGAGTGTGGTTAGCACCCGGAAACACCACATTACTAAGGCCCAACTGTCTTATCGACCTCAACCTCTGGAGCTCATGTCTGTCGATCAGGTCAAGGAACACTCCCTCTAAAGAAATGCTTCCATGAATAGGATCATGAACGACCTTTCTCGTCAAAACATCACTTCCTTGGAACTTCTACGACTATGTTTCCTGGAACCACGATCCAACTATCCGTACCCACCTTACGCACAACGCCTTCCGTGGACTCGCCCGCATCACGGATTATGGCTTCCGCGACCTGGATGTCGCCGGATAAGGATGACAGGTCTGCTACGACCACTGCTCCGGAGGATACCCATCTTTTGATGGGACGAAGGTCCTTCTCCTCATCCGGAACGACGACACGGACCCTCGTACGTTCGTCCACATCATGGAGTGTAGCCAGACCCAGATCTATGAATACTGGTTCATCGGCACCGATTCCGAGGTCGGACTTCCTCCTGAATGGACTCATAT
This sequence comes from Thermoplasmata archaeon, assembly GCA_015063185.1. GTDB lineage: Archaea > Thermoplasmatota > Thermoplasmata > Methanomassiliicoccales > Methanomethylophilaceae > SIG5. The sequence goes on along the minus strand of SUSY01000006.1, from coordinate 6,217 downwards.
TACTCGCCTGCTTTCCAGAGCTTGTCACCTACATAATGGAGCATCATAACGGCTTTACCCTTTTCCTTGGCACGTATGCCTTCGGTATCACGGAGTGCCATACCTACGGCGAGTGGCATACGGTTCCTCTCATCGCGGATCCATACGAGATCGCCTTCCTTGATGTCCTCGTCCGCTTCGATGATCCCGGGACCCATTACGTCGGCACCGTTGGTGACGAACTTGACTGCACCCATGTCGACCGTTATGAAACGCTTCTCGGGTTTGAACTTATGAAGCCCTCTGACGGTCAGAAAGGGCTTGCCATCATAGACCATACCGAGGATGTCGTTACCGCAGAACATGAGATTGAAATCGGGCCCCTCCGCTATGTCCAACGGATCGTCCTCCATGAAGGTCTGAGTACCGAACAGGGCACTGAGCTCCTCAGATACTGCCTTGATCTCCTTCTCTCTCATCCTCTTCCTTTTGCGGATTCTGATATCTGCCATTGATGTGACATATATCCATGCGGTTATTAGTTTTGTCTAATGAAACCATCATACACAACTGAAGTATGAGTCCAGATACCGAACATAGACATCTTGTTTGTGCGGATGTGCATAAATCTGGCATATTTGTACTATGTACATGCCCGATAGCAAATAGTCTTAAAATACAACATGCAGATTTGGAACTATGAAAGTCTTCACCTCGCTGATGAAAACCCTCATCACGATCGTGTCGTTGGCTCTGACCGTAATGTTGGTCATGACCGCTGCGCCACTGGTCACAGGCGGAATTTCCATCGATAGTGATGGCATTGAAGCAGAATTAGATGGGAACACTGAATTCAGCATTATCGTATCCGGAGATCTTATCATAGATTCAAAACTCCCGAAGGACATCGAGGATCTTGAGATCTCCATATATATGGTCTCGGACAAGCCGGACATCACAGAGAGGCTAACTGTTGTAGAAATCGGTCCGATGACTATCAAGAGCAATACTCAGAAAACCATTTCCATCAATGGTAGCGTACAGATTCCGAGCGCTGTGTCATTCCTTCTTGCAGATAATAACAACAAAGAAGACAGTGGAATCTTCCTGCCACTCCTAATCGACTTCAGGACGGAGTATGCAGGACTCATCGGATTGGATCTGGATGCAAGAATCAATGTCCCCTTATCCGAGACTGGTAAACTCGAAAGCGACGTAACAAAGAATTCCGACGGGGCCATCTATAAGGCGCAGGCAACATTCATAGGCGCTGCAGATGACCTTTTGACCACACTGGTCCCGGATGAACCCATGGACGTTACCATCAAGGCCGAAGGATTCACTGATGAAATATGTATCAATATCGAAAAGAATTCAATCACTAATGAGATTCAGGTCTATATCAAAACGGGAGATACTGTCGATTCCGTAGGAATTATCGAACTCGCAAGAGATATAATCGAGAGCGACGCAACGATATCCATCGATGCACTAATGGATGAATCAATTGCATACTCGGGCGAGGTTAAATCCGAAATATTCGAAGAGATCGCATACTACCTCAGCATCTACATCGGAGGGATCGAGTAATGGCTAAGGATTACTTCTCGGACTTCTCCCCCAAGTGCATGTCGTTCGGCGGAGCATTCCTTTCCCTGTCGATAGCGGTCTTCACATACATCCTGCTTCCTTTGTCAGGAATCTCCCTGTTGACAGCGATTGGTCCGGAGATCACTGCAGCAATGGGAGAGGACACGATAGACTTCTCCATGCTATTGGACCAGATTGCGATGTACCTGAGGAACCTGATGGTCTACTCCATCCCACTGATCGTATTGTCCATCTTTGTTGGACTCTATGAGAAGGGAAGTTACGCCAGGATCCCATTCAAGTTCGTGTCCTGCCTCTACCTCGCAGTGGTGCTCCTTATGTTCACCAAGGGAGGTATGCTCGACCTCACCATAGACGGATCCACGCTCGGACCCGAGATCGGTGACATCGTCATCGTTCTCGAGATCAAGGCATTCATCTACATCCTCGCCATCATCTCCGCACTCAAGGGATTCCTCGCTTTCGCAGAGTTCTCCGATAACCGTAAGAAGTATCTCGAAAGATCCGCGAAGAAGTTCAATAAGAAGGACAAGAAGAGGGCGAAATGGTTCGTCTACGAGGACTCCGACGAGACTCCCAGAAAGAAGAAAAAGAAGAAGAAAGTCGAGGAAGATGATGAGTACTACGATGAGGAATAAGGATGGGAATCAGTATAGCGATATGTGAGAAGGATGCGCCCAACGCATCATGCGCACAGATGAAGAAGGACATAAAGAAGGCCATGGTCTCTGACATCGCACCATTCGGGGATGCGGCACTCTATGATATGGTAGTCAGCCTCGAGGATGCCAAGAAGGCCATACCTGATTTCGAGGCATTCATCAAGAGGAACAGGATCAACGAGGCCACCGATGCCATATACATGGACAAGGTCAAGAAGGATGACGACCGTTCCATCCTCGAACCTCTGGCACAGAGGAAGTACACAGGATGGATTGTCACAGATGGACTGTCTCCCGAACTCTTCGACAAGGCGATGGAACTCTCCAAACCGGAGAACAGGGTCAACGCCTGGGACTGCCTTGACTTCGATGAAGCGAACAAGGCCTGTGCGGAGTGCCCCCTCTCATGGGACAAGGGCAGAGGATGCATCGGCCCCTTCGGACCGGACAGTAGCCAACTCCCGGAGATCGCATCCAGACACGATTGCACCATCGTAGCATCCGTACCTGAATATGCCAAGGAATGCAAAATCCTCACACCTGCGGATGCGGAAAAACTGCTCAGGGAATGTGAAATCCTCGAAGTTGCACTCCCTGAGGAGGGGAAGATGGCAGTGAGGAGATATGCAGGCCCTGTGGAGCGCATGAAGGCTGTGGCAGAGATCTCCGTGAAAGAAGGATGTGGATTCTACTTCTTCTGACCCACAATACAAACTTTTTCCTACAATTTTCCTATGTTTTTAACGACTGACATCGATAGCATACCCACACATTTAATAATGCGCGCCTAATGACAGATATAGGTGCAATCATGCTAGAAATCATAGACCTGCATGTAGAGGCCGGAGGCAGAGAGATCCTCAAGGGCGTATCGCTCAAGATCAGCGAGGGGGAGACCTGCGTACTTTTCGGCCCCAACGGATCAGGCAAATCCACTCTGCTCGCAGCCATCATGGGCTACAGACACTGCAAAGTAACGAGCGGAAAGATTATGTTCAAGGGCCAGGACATCACAGGAATGGGTGTCGACGAACGTGCAAGACTTGGAATCGGCATGATGATGCAAAGGCCCCCGAATGTGTCGGGCGTCAAACTCGGTGACCTCGTGAGGGCCACCGCCAAGGGAAACACGGGAGCGATCGACCAGGCAGAGAGTTTCAAGATGGATGCGTTCCTCAACAGGGACGTAAATGTAGGATTCTCGGGGGGAGAGATCAAAAGATCAGAACTGCTCCAACTGACTGCACAGAAACCTGACTTCGTCCTTCTGGACGAACCCGAATCAGGAGTCGACCTCGAAAGCATTGACCTCATCGGAAGGAAGGTTCACGACCTCCTCTACACAAAGAAGGACAAGAAATGTGATGGTAGCAGATGCGCACGCCACGTATCAGCACTCGTGATCACACACACAGGACAGATCCTGGACTACATAGGTGCGGATAAGGCATACATCCTCCAGAACGGAATCATCCGCTGTTCTGGGCGCCCCACCGACCTTCTGAAAGATATCAGGGAAAGAGGATACAAGGAGTGCATATCATGCAGAATGGTGAACATAGAGGAGTGAAGGAAGCACTCGACAAGGCGGGCGCCTACGGCCCCGACGTTGACCTCTCCAAGTTCAACGTAGGAGAGAGCGATCTCGAGAAGATTGAGGATCTTGACAAGGCCGACGATGACACCAAGGATCTCATGATCAATGTCGGAGTCGTATCCGACGAAGAAGGACGTGACGGATCCATAGTGTTCATCAACAATAGTATGAGCCACTGCTCCAACAAGACGGAGGAGGGCGTGGAACTCCTTTCCATCAAGGAAGCAGTGGAGAAGTACGATTGGGTCAAGGACTACTTCTGGAAGGCAGTGGATCCTGAGAAGGATAAGTTCACCGCAAAAACCTATCTGGAAGACTCAGACGGCTACTTCATTCGTGTCAAGAAGGGATATCACGCTAAGAACCCCGTCCAGACATGTATGCTGATCAAGAACAAGAACACCATGCAGAACCTTCACAACATCATCATCGTTGAAGAAGGTGGATCGTTGGACATCATCACCGGATGCACCACGGACAGACATGCCAACAACGCACTACACATCGGTGTTTCTGAGATCTATATCAAAGAGGGTGGATCACTAGCATTCTCCATGATCCACAACTGGGGAAAGGACACCACCGTCAGACCCAGGACCACATGCGTCCTGGAAAAAGATGCGAAATACGTGAACAACTACGTCATCCTGAATCCCGTCGGTACATTGCAGAGCAATCCCGTCACATACCTCAACGGAGAGGGTGCGTCCTGTACCTACAACACTATCTGTCTGGCACATGAGGATTCCAACATCGATTCCGGAGGAGTCGTCATCATGAACGCACCTAACACCAGTGCGGAAATAATGTCAAGGAGCATCAACCAGGGCGGAAAGATGATCGCTCGCGGAAGGTTATCTGGTAATGCGGAAAAGGTCAAGGCACACCTAGAATGCAGGAGCATCGTCCTCAAGGATGGTGGCCTCACACTCGCTATTCCCGAACTGGAATCCACCGTAGCTGATGTGGAGATGACCCATGAGGCAGCCGTCGGTAAGATCGATCAGGACCAGATCGAATACTTGATGTCCAGAGGACTTACCGAGGACGAAGCTGTCAGCATGATCGTCCGTGGATTCCTCGTTGGAGGAATCAAAGGTCTCCCCGAACACCTCATGAAGGAGATCGATGAGGCCGTCGAGAAGGCGAACCTCGGAAACTGATTACAATCCAATGCTGGGTATGACCCAGCATCACTTCTCTACTTTTCCAAGCATATCCACTGCATGTATGGTGTTACCGTCATCGTCCCTGAATGAGGTGTATACTCCAATAGGACTGTTCATCGGATCACGGACGAACACCACGTTCTCATCTATAAGGCGCCTATGGAGGTCAAAGGGATTCTCGACACCTATGTAGATCCCAGTATCGATCCCAATACTGGCACTCATCCTGAGGATGAGGACGCAGCCTTTCCTCCTGACATATAACGACTTGGTATCCGAATCGAACTCCTCGAATCCCAGAAGATCACAATAGAATGATCTGGCTCTTTCAAATGATGAAATTGGTACGGTAGATGCTGACAGACATTGAGGGAGACCTTCGACAGTATATTCGAAGTGACCTCCGCATGGATCTCCAAGAGGCATACTGCGGAGATGTTTGAAAGGATATAGGATTTTTGCGGAAGACAACGACGCTAATTGTCAATGATCTCAAACTTGTCATCACGCCCCCATAATACGTGCTGCATGAGAGCACTTTATAGTTTGTCAATTTTCTCAAACAATTATGTTAGAATCCTACCTTTTTTTGAAGTGAAAGCACCTTCTAGTTTGTCAATATTCTCAAACGGATATTTGCGGCTATGTAATAATTGATGAGTGAAAGCACCTTCTAGTTTGTCAATATTCTCAAACTTGGTAACGTTACCCCCTACCCCTACGTTAGTGAAAGCACCTTCTAGTTTGTCAATATTCTCAAACGCTGGCTATGTATTTCTGGGTCCGATTCGGGTGAAAGCACCTTCTAGTTTGTCAATATTCTCAAACGGAGGCACAAGCGTGGGAATTGAGATGCTGGTGAAAGCACCTTCTAGTTTGTCAATATTCTCAAACTCATCTGTGCCATCGTCTTGAGGGGAAGGCGTGAAAGCACCTTCTAGTTTGTCAATATTCTCAAACGTGCGAACTGTGTGTCCTGTTGTGTCATCTGTGAAAGCACCTTCTAGTTTGTCAATATTCTCAAACCGACAGTCATGATGTATGACCCGCTACCATGTGAAAGCACCTTCTAGCGTATCTTCGACACCCCCTAGAAGTTTTGACATAATTTCTGCATAGGGTCGACAGCTTACGCTCGATCGTCATCGGGCAGAAATGCCCAAAATATGATGATCATCCAAGAAGTTCCTCGGGTTCGA
>SUSY01000005.1 GCA_015063185.1 Thermoplasmata archaeon | reverse complement strand
GCTCTGACATCACGGAGCGATTTCCTTTCGCCGAGGCCATAGCTATCAATACGGATAGGGAATCGCTCCGTGATGTCAGAGCTGATAAGAAGCTTTACATCTGTCAATCCGTCACTAAAGGAGAGGGGACAAAGGGAGACAGTGTTCTCGGTAAGAGGTGTGCTCAGGCCCACTTGGAGGAGATCGAGGGCGCCATCGCAGGCAATGATGCGGTATTCATCGTTGCTGGTATGGGAGGAGGTACCGGTACCGGTGCAGCACCCATCATCGCTGAGATCTCCCGTCGTCTCGGAATAATGACATTCACGATTGCAGTCGATCCATTCTCTTTCGAAAGCGGAAGGTTGGATGTTGCAAGGAACGGGATCGCCAAGCTGAAAGCAATCTGTCCCGATACCATCGTTGTCGAGAACGATCTCATGGTATCCAAGATGCCCGATTCCTCGATGCGTGCGATCCTTCACTCAGTTAACATGTCAATCGCCTCCTTCATCGGAAGGAAGGTCGAGACAATTAGGCAGTGTCTCAGCGCTGACTTCGACAGAATAGTGTCCGAAGTCGTGAAGAGCACCGCAGGTACCCAAGAGATGCCTGGTTCCACACTAATGTCCGGTGTGGCCAAGAAAATCACGGAATGACGATTAATTCTCTCCCAGCGCGGGGGCGTGTTGCTCCCGCGCAACACGTAATCCGTACAGGAAGACGTAGTTCTCTTCGGTAGGATACGGTAAATACGACTTGTGTCTAGGTGTGTGTATGGGTAGGGACGAGTCTCTGTTCACCAAGGATTTCTTGTTGGTAGCAGCTATAACTCTCTGTTCCTCTCTGAACTATTTCACCATCCTCATCAATATCACAGCGTTCGCCATAACGTCGTTCGGTGCGAGTACCGCGGAGGCGGGTGCAAGTGCAGGATTGTATGTCATAGGAGGTCTGGCATCCAGATTGCTCCTAGGAAAGTATGTGGAGCTTGTGGGAAGGAAGAGGATGTTGACATTCGCTCTCATAGGCGCATTGTTGATGTCTTTCACCTACTTCTTCGTGTCATCGTTGATTGCGTTGTACGTGATCAGGTTGTTGCATGGGGTCACATACGGTATAGCGAGTACCTGTACATCGGACATCATCGCAAGGATCGTTCCGCCATCTAGGAGGGGCGAGGGATTGGGATACTATGCATTGGGTATCACATTCTCGACCGCTATCGGACCATTGCTTGGTATGATGCTGTCCCCCGACTATTCCATGGTGTTCATTGTCGGTGTTGTGATGTACTCCTTGGCATTGATATTCGCATTCCTGGTGCATGTGCCGGAGGAGTCCCTCACCGAGGAGCAGATCAGGGAAGCGAAGAGCTTCTCCATCACCAATATGTTGCAGTTGTCCGCACTCCCTCTCGCAGTCGTTACAGCAGTGTTCTTCCTTGCGTATTCGGGTGTGCTGTCATTCATTTCCGCGTATGCAGCGGAGATAGACATGGTCCGTACCGCGTCGTTTTTCTACATCGCGGTTTCCTTGGGGACGTTGCTTTCCAGGCTCACGACCGGGAAGGTGTTCGATACCAGAGGTCCGAACGGTATCATCACTCTCGGCTACATCATGTTCATCATAGGGATGGTCATATTCTCCAGGACCACCGTCGACGCGTTGTTCCTATTGTCCGGATTTGGATTGGGATACGGAATGTCCATCGTCTTCGCGGTCTGTCAGGCATCTGTCATATCGATGAGTCCTGTACACAGGTATGGTGTGACCACATCCACATTCTCTGCGATAGTGGACCTTGGTTCGGGACTGGGTCCGATGATTCTCGGTATCTTGATCCCTATGCTTGGTTACAGGGACATGTATTTCGTGTGCGCCATATTGGGTGCAGTCAGTCTGGTCATGTATTGGGCGATACACGGAAGGAAGGTGTTGATGGTCTCACACAATTCCCGTTGAGAGAAAACGTATTGCCCGACCGGATATACCGATCGGGCGATTTGGTGTTTCAAGCCTTGTTCTTCATGAACTCATATCCAAGGTTGAAGGCCTTTAGGTTGAGTTCAAGGAATTTGGGAGGAACGTTCTCCTTGAGTTTCTCTAGGAGGAGGTCCTTGGATAAGGGGAATCCCTCTACGGCTGCAACGGCACCGATCATGACGGCATTGGCTGCTACTGCTTTACCTGCTTCGAGAGCAAGGTTGGTGGCACCGATGGTCATGATGTTGTCGTTTAGCTTCTTGGCCGCATCCACGAGGGACTGTACTTCGGGATAGGTCTCGAATCCTGCTGCGACCATGGAAGGATACACGGGGTCGAGATTCATGATGACCTTCGTGTCCTTGTTACAGAGTCCGAGGTTCCTGCAGGTCTCCGCAGGTTCGAATCCGAGTAACAGGTCCGCGCCTCCTGCTGCTTCGAGGGGACTGATCGTTCCTTCTCCGAACCTGAGCGTACAGAGAACGCTTCCTCCCCTCTGTGCCATACCATGTACCTCGCTCATGGCGACATCGTATCCTGCGGCCATAGCCGCATTACCGAGCACCATGGATGCGAGGAGGACGCCCTGTCCTCCGACTCCTACGATCTGGATGCTGTACTTCATTCACTGCACCTCCTTGAATGCGTCCTTGGGACATACGCTAGCACACATTCCGCATCCTACACATTGTGTGAGGTCGGTCTCGATGGATCCATCCTCCTTCTTTATGAGGGCAGGACATGCGATGTTCTTGACACATGTCTGACATTTGATGCACTTCTCCGGATCGACTGACAGCTGTTTTCCGCTGAGTGTCTTCCTCTTCTTGGCATCGATCTGACATGGGCCCTTGGAGATGATGACGGACACTCCATCGTATTCCAACGCGTCCTTCATGATCTTGGATGTGGTCTTGACATCGAATGCGTTGACAACTTCCACAAACTCCACGCCGATGCCACGTACGATGTCCTCTATGCTGACGGATTCGGTCTTGATTCCACCGAAATCCCTTCCGGTACCAGGGTTGGGTTGTTGTCCGGTCATAGCGGTGATGCGGTTGTCGAGGATGACCATGGTGAGCTTATGGTTGTTGAACTTGGCCGAGATCAGAGGTTGGATCCCGGAGTGGAAGAATGTGGAATCTCCGAGGAACGCCACTGCCTTCTGATCGGTGGATTCTGCGAATCCTCCTGCCACACCAGCTCCTCCGCCCATGCAGAGGACGAAGTCCGCCATCCTGAAGGGCGCCTGTGCACCGAGGGTGTAACATCCGATGTCCGATGCGTAGACGACGTTCTTTCCGGCCGCAGCCTTCTTCATGGCTGCGAAGGTTCCCCTGTGTGGGCATCCGACGCATAGGGTCGGGGGCCTTGCGGGAAGTTCGACATCGACCTTTCCGAGAGGTTCAGGGAATTTCTCCACGTTCACGTAGGATGCGAGTTTGGTCATGGTCTCCGGCGAGAACTCCCATTGGCGAGGAAGTGTTCCATCCCTCTTTCCGATGACAGGGACGTTGAGGCCGTTCATACCCATGATCCTGTAGATGTTGTCCTCGAGGTAGGGCTCGAGTTCCTCGACGACCACGATCCTCTTCTTTCCCTTGATGAAGTCAGCGATCTTCTTCTCGGGGAGAGGGTATGTGAATCCCAGTTTCAGGATGGCTGCACCTTTGATGAATTCCTTGACATACGTGTATGCTACACCGGAGGTGATGATTCCCACGTCCGAATCCGCATCACCATCGATGAAGTTCAGAGGAGATGTCTCCGATAGTTCAGCGGCCTGTGCGTTCCTCTCGAGAAGGGTGAGCCTGTTGAGTTTGGCGTTTGCGGGGACGCAAACGAAGCGTCTGTCATCCTTTTCGAAGTGTCCTTTGAGTGGGGTGTCCTGTCTGCTCTCCGAGAACTGCACGATACCGCGTGCGTGGTTGACCCTCGTGGTGGTCCTGAAAAGGACGGGCATGGACAGTTTCTCGGATATCTCATACCCTGCTGCGACCATATCTTTGGCCTCCGCAGGGGTGGAGGGTTCGATCATCGGCATGAGGGAGAGAGGGGCGTAGTATCTGTTGTCCTGTTCATTTTGCGAACTGTGTGCGGATGGATCGTCCGCGGTCATGATGAGCATTCCGCCTCTGACACCGGAGTATGCGAGGGTCATCAGGGGGTCGGCGGCAGCGTTGAGTCCGACATGTTTCATGAATGTGAACGATCTGACACCGGAGACTGCTGCGGCTGCGGAAGTCTCCAATGCCACTTTCTCGTTGACGGAGAACTCGAAGTAGAGGCCCGCATCCTGGGAGATCTTCTCCAGGATGTTTCCGACCTCGGATGATGGGGTTCCGGGGTAGGTGGATGCGAATCTCACTCCGGACTCGATGAGGCCTCTGGTGATTGCCTCGTTTCCCAGGAGCAGTGCCTTTCCACCGTCACTCAGTAGGTTTGCCATGTGTATATCACTGAATAGATAATCGGGGTGACGCTATTATAATGTTCACGTGCGCGCTGGCCTTTGTGAGGTTGGCATGTAGGTCATACCATGGCGGTCATTGTCCGTTAGGCCCAATTCAATTATATGTTGGATGGGCCATTACATACCGATGGAACTGAAACCGTTGATAGACGCCATTAGGACATTCCCCGGAATCACCAGGAAGAATTCGATCCATGAGATTGTGAAGCTTCTGCCGACCACATCGTTCGTGAACGTGGCGGCTTCCGAAGGAGAGGACGCTGCGGCTATCGAGTTCGGAGACCATTACATCCTTTTCGCGGCGGATGGGATCATGGAATCCTTGGTCAGGAACGATCCTTTCCTTGCTGGATACTATGCCGTCCTTGTGAATGTGAATGATATCGCGGCCATGGGAGGTAAACCATTGGCGATGGTCGATGTCATGTCCAGCAAGGATGACAAGATCTGCTCCCAGATATTGAAGGGGATGGAGGCCGCCGTCAAGAAGTTCAATGTTCCAATCGTCGGTGGACATACACATCCCGATTGTCAATATCAGGCGATCGACATCTCCATCATAGGTTCGGTTCCAAAGACAGATCTCATCAGGAGCGATTCTGCAAAGGAGGGTGACGATATCGTGTTCGTCATCGATCTCGACGGTTTCTACCCAAGCAGTATCCCGTATGCATGGGACACCACGATGAGGAAGGATGATTCCATCGTGCAGGAACAGATGGCCATGATGTGCAAGGTCGCATCTGAGGGTCTTGTCCATTCTGCGAAGGATATGAGCAATCCCGGTTGCATCGGTACCCTCGGTATGCTTTTGGAGTCATCCGGAAAGGGCGGTGTCGTCGATGTGGACCTCATCCCTGTGCCTGAGGGTGTTGACTTCATCCATTGGTGTCTCTCATATCAGGGATGTGGTTTCGTGTTCGTCTGTCCTCCTGAGAACTCCGCACGTGTCATAGAGCATTTCGAAGCTGTCGGATGTGCGGGTGCGATTGTCGGTAAGGTCAATGAGGGCCCAAGGCTCACATTGAGGTCCGGGGATATGGAGGAGACATTGTTCGACTTCACCGATGATATCATCACAGGTTGCGGACCGTATCGCAGGTGAATCCTTAAATCGTGGCACCTTGTTGGAGTACTTGGGGTGCATGGATGTTCCCGGATTTAGGTAGGTTGTCTGACCTTTATAGGCCGGTCAAGCGGTCGATAGATCAGAGGAAGAGGTTCTTGAGAGATGCTCTTATCGATATCGCGAATCCTGATATCTCTGCCATATTCACGAGGGCGAGACGTGCTTCGTACCTGGGGATATTCTCTGTTCTGGTCTTCTCCATCTCTTGGATCGCGGCAGTGATCATGGATGGTACTTGGGTCTACGGTGTGAACATGGTGAGCGATCTCGGTGTATCCACTGTCTTCGGAGCAAGACTCGCATTCACCTTCGGCTGTGTCATAGGAGGACTCGGATTCATGGCATACGGATACCAGGTCATGAGGTCCTGTTCCAGATCATTGGTCAAGTTGACATATGCATTGTGTATCCTTTGTGGATTCTGTTTGATCGGCGTAGGGTTGTTCAACGAGAGCACCCTTCTCCACTACCCGTTCGCAATGTCGCTTGGAGGATTGGCCATTGCTGCGATCATCATCTCCTTGGGGGACGATCTGATCCAGCACAAGAACGAGTCGGCATTGAAGACGATCATTATCTTCGGTGTATTCCTGTTGTCTCTCCTTGGTGCACGTCCTTTCGCGGAGGCCACTGCGATCATTGCTTTGATGACATGGATCTTCGTGAAGTGTGCATCGTTCATCAGACACAACCATATCTGATGTATCGTAAGTGACGCCAGCCACATTGTATATTTACATGTATACCAGTGATGCCCACGATACCATGGATGATAGTGAGGAGGTCGTTATGAACAGGATGTCCCTGACCGTGAGGCAGGCCTCATACGTAGGTCTGGCCTCCGTGTTCACTTTCGTCCTGTTGTTCGTGATATGTGTGCTCCTCGACGGGGAATGGAACTACGCGGACGATGTCATATGCAAACTCGGAATCTCTGAGGTTCCTCTTGTCAGAGCATTGTACCTCATCTCATGCGTATTGACCGGATCAGGTATTGTTGTATTCGGGTATACGATCGGTCGTTATTGTACACATCAACTGGTGAGATTCACCAGTCTGATGTGTGTGGTCTTCGGTTTCGTACTGATCGCTCTTGGTCTGATCAATATGGATATGAATATCGAAATACACGTGCAGATTGCAAACACCATTGCAGTGTTCGGTACAGTGGCGATGGTGACAAATGCTGTGGAGGATCTCCTTCAACGCAGATTCCTTCTGGTGTTCCTCGTTGTATTCATGGGTGCGCTCATTCTTTTCGTAGGCTGTTATAATTTTGATATTCATCAGACCGTATCCGTGTCCAGCATGTTGATATGGTTAGTAATCAGATGTGTGCTTTACATCAGGGGGAATATCGAGTTCTGAGGTCTACGTTCCTCACATCAATGATGTGTGGACAAAACTCCCAAAAAACTGTTCGTGATAATGTCATTATCCGGATGTGTTGGTTGACCTGCCAGTTCCATTGATATACCGGGTGTCGTATGTGCGTCCGATGAACGGATCCAAGCCAGGCAGGATAATGTCCCTATGGGAATCGCTCCCATGTTTGAATATCAGACAAGCAGGTTATCTTGGATTGTTATCCTTGGCATTCTTCATCGTTTGTTGGATGATAGGTGCATTCGCTGATGAGGATTGGGTCATCTTCGAGAACAATGTCTGTCATCTCGGCGTTTCTGAGGTCGATTTTGTGAGGATCATGTATCCGATAAGTTGCACACTCACTGGAATCGGAATAGCGATCTTCGGATACAGTGTCGGAAGGGTCTGTGATCGCAGGCTCGAGAGGATCGGATATTATCTGTGTCTTCCACTCGGTGTATCTTTGATCGCCATTGGTCTGATAGATATCGATACGAGCCTTATCATCCATATGGTATTCGTCTTTTCCATGAGCATATCTGCAGGGATAGCGATCGGTTTCAGCGGAATCGAGGATGCCAAGAAGGGCAATTGGTTGTCTCTGACGTATCTGTTCGTGGTCCTCGCGATCGTAGCGTATCTGACGATATATCACATGGAGTATCAGCAGTTTTTCGCTCTGATGGCCATGTTCTTCTGGTTGACCGTCAAATGTTGTTTCTTTATCACGAAAGGTAGGGTCTATTGACAGACTTTTCGTAACAACATGGATGTTAAGAAGGGTGTTGAGCCACCGGAGTTGAAGCAACTTCCAGTGCAAGTTGGTCACATCGTTTCTCGACTCCGCTTCCCTGCGAACGTCAGTAGCTCACGGTAAGGCTGCTCCCGTCAGGGCCTGACCCGGTTTCCGCGATTAGTGTATCCTTGACGACCCTCCGGCCGTTTCGAATACAGGCGCCGACCTCGCAAGACAGAATCTCATAGGCACTCAGTGGGCTTACACTTTCCATAGACCCCGTCCCCGGCTGTCACCTCCGCGTATTGACGGTTTCGGTATACAAGGATACGCCAAGCATCCCGGTCTAGCCCAACGAACGGACGATGGTTTCGCCATATTTAAGAATACTTACGGAAAATGTGATTATGGAGGGGGTTGAACGGGGCGGATCGTACCACCCCGTTCATGTTCAATCGTAATTCCTGTTGTCCGTGACGTGTTTGGCCTTTCCCTCGAATCTCTGGAGGGTTCCCGGAAGGACCAGTTTCACTTCGGCCTTGATGTTGAGAACTTCTTTCAGTCTTCTGTCGAGTGCTGAACTCATCTTCGCAAGTTCCACCATGTCTTCGGTGAGGGATTCCTCGTTGAGCTCCGCCTCTATGACAAGACGGTCCATGTAGTTCTCGTTGTCCAGGGTCAGGTGGTAGAATGGACTGAGGAAAGGCATCTCTCCGAGGACGGCCTCGATCTGAGATGGGAACACGTTGATTCCGCGAACGACCAACATGTCATCAGTCCTTCCGGACAGTCTCTGGAGGCGAGGATGTGTTCTTCCGCACTTGCATTTCTCCCATACTAAGGACGATATGTCACCGATCTTGTATCTGATGAGTGGGAATGCCTCCTTCTGAAGCATCGTGACTACGATAGCTCCTCTTTCTCCCTCCTTGACTGGTTCGTCGTTCTCGTCGAGGATCTCGATGAGGGTGAAATCCGCCCAGATGTGGAATCCTGCCTGCTCCTCGCATTCGAGGAACATGGGGCCGTTGAACTCGCTCGCTCCGTAGCAGTTGAAGACCTTGATGCCGGTCCTCTTTTGGAGTTTCTCTCTCATGGATTCGGACCACGGCTCTCCGCCTGCGATGGCCTTTCTCAGTTTGGTGTCCTTTTTGATATCGATTCCTTTCTGGTCACAGGTGTCTGCGATGTGGAACAGGTAAGAGGGGGTACCTGCGATGGTGGTGACAGGGAGGTCGCACATGAGTTCGATCTGACGGTTCGTGTTACCGGTACTTGTAGGGAGAACTGTGGCACCAATTTTCGTTGCGGCATCGTGTACTCCGATACCTCCTGTGAACAGGCCGTAACCATGACTGTTCTGGAGCATGTCCTTGTTGCTCATACCGAAGGACATCATTCCGCGACCGAGCGATTCGGCCCACATATCGAGATCGTTCTGAGTGTATCCTACGACGGTGGGTTTTCCTGTGGTACCTGAGGATACATGTACTCTGACCAATTCATCGTACGGTCTTGTGAAGAGTTTGTCGGGATAATTGTCCCTGAGGTCCGTCTTCTTCATGAAGGGAAGCTTCCTGATGTCGTCGAGTGTCTTTATGTCCTCGGGTTTCACACCTGCATCATCCATCTTCTTTCTGTAGAATCCGGAATCCCTGTATGTGTTCTTGACCAGTTCCTGCAGTAGTTTGAGCTGCATCTCCTTGAGCTGATCCGTGGGCATCGTTTCGATCTCTTCGTTAAAGAAAGCCATTTTCTCCCTCTTTGTCATGTGCTATCATATAGCACGGTATATGGTCTATATACGTTCCTAATATATAGGTTGGGGTTTGACGATGGCCGTATGGCCATCGATGTTCATCGATTCAAAAACCGTTCTGAGCGAACTGATCCCATTCTGGGGATCTGTCCCTTCTGAAGATCAGAGGTGATTTGCAGAACGGGCATCTGCATAGATCCATGGGAGTCACGGATTTGGGGTCCGGGGAACCTGCCATCTCATGTTTCTCCTTTCCGATGTACTTCTTGTAATCGGCTTTGGATATGGTCATGGAGAAGGTACACTCCTTGGGGTCATCGTCGACGTTGCTCATGCTGACGCTACCTTTGCAAAGATAGTCCTTCATCATGGAACAGCACGCGGATTCCGCATCCTGCTCATTGAGTTCCAATCTTCCCATGGGTCTCGAGTTCAACAACATCGTCCTGAATCCGCAGAGTGCCTCCCAGATCTGTGTGCTGAGCCTGTCCCCCTCCTCGGAGAATGCGGCACAGTAGTATAACATGGCCATCCATGGGTCCTTCGCGACGTACCTGCCGTCGCGGTATAGGTTACCCAGTCTCATACTGGCCTCTTGGTCACCTTTGACACTGTCACAGAGTAACCTGAGTACTTTGACAGCTTCGTCGATGTCCCCATTCTCCAGGAGTTCCTCCGCTTCCTTCCTTTTGGATTCGGCGTATTGCTCGTACGTCATGTCCTCCGGATAGCCGTAGAGCTTCCTGAGGTCGGCCTCAAGGATATCCACCATGGTATCACGGGAGAACGATGCTACCTACGACCCTGAGCTTTCCGCCTTCGAGGTACATCATGAGTGCCTTGTCGCCGGGTTTGTGGATCAGGTCGGATTCAAGATCGAGAGTGAGGTTTGGTGTGTGGAAATCACCGTCATCGGAGACGGCCTGCACACGGCAGGGGACCATCTGCATCCAGTGTCCTAGGTGCATGACCATCCCATCCTTGATGGGGTTGCGCCAGTACTTTATCAGCTGTGCCTGTCCCTCGACCTTGCGGATCATCTTGACGGACGGATCTGTGGTGAGAACGTATCCGCGGTCGAGTTCGTCGGATTCGATTCCTCTGAGTGCAAGACCGACATGGTCTCCCTTGATTCCGTCGTCCGCATCGACATCGTGCTTCTGGATGGACTTAAGGACCACTTCCCTGTTGAGGGGGAGGACCTTCATCTTGTCGTGTTTGCGGAAGTATCCATCGATGACTGATCCGAGTACGACGGTTCCGACTCCCTTGACGTTGAAGTGGCTGTCGACAGGACAGGAACCGCAGGTTCCGTCACCAGCGGTCTTCTTGGTCTCACATGCGAGAGCAAGCAACATTTCCCTGGTCTTGATCGCATCGTCCTCGATGACCTCGTAACCTGCGAGGCTGGTGTCCGCGATCAGAGGTTGGAGCTGTTCCATCTGGATGTAGTTCCTGAGCACTATCCATCCCTTGTTGATACCCAATGCATCGATCATGACGATGGTCTCACCTAGGTAGGAGTCGATGTTCTCGACCACCAGGATGGCGTACTCCGCCATGGCCACAGAGTAGAACAGGGAGGATAGCTTCTCGGGATACTTGGAGGGCTCGATCAATGTGATTGAATCGGTACCCTTCTTGATCTCGTAGAAGGTCATATCGGTGACTGTTCCCTTCTTTCCTACATTACCTGCGAAGTCCTTGCTTCCTGCGACGATGACGTTCAGATTTCCCATTTGCGATCACTCTCAGAGGTCTGCCGCATCAAGGGTCTTGAGACCGGCGGCCTCCAAGGCCTTGATGGCGATCTCGGGGTTGTCCACCCTGAAGAATACGGCTGGGCCCTTATGACCCGCGTATGCATACGCGTATTCTATATTGATATTGTTCTCTCCGAAGACCTTTGCGACGTTGTAGATCTCCCCAGGTTTATCTTCCATAGGTACTGCGATGACATCGGTGAGCTTCACGACGATGTTCCTCTTCTTGAGGGTCTCGCATGCTTCCTGGGGGTTGTCTGCTATCGCTCTGAGGACTCCGAATCCCGAGGATTCGGCGATGTTGAATGCCTTCAGGTTGATTCCGCATTCTTTGAGTGCGGCGGTGATTGCCGCGAAGCTGCCGGGTTCGTTATTCACGAAGATGGATAGTTGTGTGATGACGGACATTTTAGAACACCCTCTTGTCAATGACTCTCTTTGCCTTTCCTTCGAATCTGGGGAGCGACCCGCTCTCCTTGAGTTCAACTACTACAGCGACGTTGAGATATTTCTTCATCTCGTACTCGATGCGTTTCTGTAGTGCGACCATCTCTTCGATCTTGTCGCTGAACGCCTCGTTCTTGATTTCGATCTGGACGGTCATTCTGTCAAGGTCCTCCTCCCTCTCGACGATGATCATGTACTGGTCACCGACCTGTGGGATCTGCATAAGGACGTGCTCGACCTGGGAGGGGAACACGTTGATTCCGCGGATGATGAGCATGTCATCGGACCTTCCGGAAATCCTGTCGATACGAGGGGACGTCCTTCCACACTCGCATTCGTCATCCATGATACAGGTGAGGTCCTTGATCTTGTACCTGATGAGGGGGAACGCCTCCTTGCGGAGCATGGTGACGACCATCTCTCCCTTCTGTCCGGGTTCGAGCACCTCCCCTGTCTCGGGATCGAGGATCTCTACATACATGATATCGGATGCGATGTGGATTCCCTTCCTCTCTTCGCATTCGGTGAACATGGGTCCGCCCTGTTCGGAGGTTCCGTAGACATCGTATGCCTTGACACCCGTCATTTCCTCGATACGCTGCCTCATTCCCTCGGTCCATGGTTCAGCTCCCAGGATTGCCTTGGTGAGCTTGGTGTCCCTTCTGAAATCGATTCCCATCTTCTTTGCGACGGTTGCCATGTGAATCAGGTACGAAGGGGTGCATGCGATCGTGGTGACTCCAAGGTCCTGCATGAGCTCGAGCTGCCTCTCGGTTCCTCCGGTTCCGGAGGGGAGGACGGTGGCTCCGACGGCCTCTGCACCGTAGTGGAGTCCGAGACCTCCGGTGAACAGTCCGTATCCGTAGGAGATCTGGATGATATCGTCCTTTCCGACACCGATGGACGTGAGGGATCTGGCGAGTGCCTCTGTCCAGTATCCGATATCGTTCTGTGTGTATCCGACGAGTGTGGGCTTTCCGGTGGTTCCGGATGATACGTGGTATCTGACGACATCGGTGTTGGGGACGGTGAATAACTTGGTGGGATAGTAGTCCCTCAGGTCCTGTTTGTACATGAAGGGCAGTTTGGAGATATCCTTCAAACAGGTGATGTCACTGGGCAGGACACCCTGTGCCTTCATCCTGTCGTGGTAGAATTGATTGTTCTGATAGAGATTCTCCACGAGCTTCTTGAGGCTCGTGTATTGCATCTTCTTCATTTCTTCCTTTGGCATGCATTCAATTTTCTCGTTCCAGTACAATTCTGCACCTTCTTCTGGTATTGTACTTCTTTATGAAGTCCCTCTATATTTAGTGCATCTACCAATTGGAATAAAAATTAATGGAATCGAGACAAATATATTAAAAAATAATGTAATTGAAAAGCGGTTTTAGCGAGTGACACCCTTCTTTGCCATACCAACTGCGATCTTGATCATCTTCTGCATACAGGGTTCGGCGTAGAAATCCTTCCTTAACGTTAGGGCTTCATACAATGCATCAGGGTCCTTGTCCTTCAGGTCATCGATCTCCCTTACTCCTAGGAGATACAATCCGCGACAGCATTTCTCGCTGACTGACGGGAGTTTCCTGAGTTTCTCGACCACAACCTTCTCCTCATCGCTCATGGGGGCCATTCCGCCACCTAGACCGCATGCCGTTTCGACCATATCCTAGTAATCTGCATGTGTTTATTTAGGCATTGTCCAGAACCGAAATGATGGTATATCCTTCGAACGATGCATATGGTATGGAGCAGGTCGATAGTTGGGACGAGTTCTATAGGACCAACAGACGCGCGTGGAGGGGTATGACCGATATTTCCTGGTTGGACGTCTCTCCCGGTATGGACGTCCTCGAGGTGGGGTGCGGTAACGGAAAGACCTTAGCCGCTCTGAGGGGTGCGGGTTGTAACGTCGTAGGTATCGATTTCTCCGAGGAGGCTGTGGTCTCCTGTAAGCAGTTGGTTCCAGGTGCGGACGTCAGGCAGGGGGACATATTGGATCTGAAGTTTCCTGACTCGTCGTTCGATGCGGTCGTGATGTTCCACGTCTTGGAACATGTCCTTCCCGAGGATATGCATAGAGTGGAGTCCGAGGTGCGTCGTGTCCTCAGATCGGATGGGGTCGCCTATGTCCGCTCATTCTCGTTGGGGGATATGCGTTCGGAGAAGGGGATGTCATTGTCCGATGACATGGTGGTCCGCGGTAACGGTATCAGATACAGATACTATACAGAACGGTCGTTGATGGATTCATTCCCGAACTGTACATTCGAATCCATCCGCAGGGTGGACGAACCAACACGCTTCGGGACTGTACGTTCCAGATTGGAAGCGATCATACGGTTCTGAGCATCCTTCTCAGCCAACACTTAAAAGGGTGGTTGCAGTACGACCTGATATGAAATGTCCAAAATGTGGCACAGAGAACGCAGAGGGTGAGATCTTCTGCGCGAACTGTGATTGGAAGCTCAACATGAAGTATGGTGGCGAGAAGATGGCGGTCAACGCGGTGTACTTCTCATTCGCCGCCGTCGCATTGGGAATCATCTCCCTTGTCTGTGCATTCATCGTACACGTCAACCTGGCAGCGGTCATCGCAGGTGCAATCGGAATGTTCCTCGGAGGATACACACAGTCCTTCGTGAGGATCACTCAGATCGGTGGCCCCATCAGGACCAAGCTCGTGGTCATCGCGATCGTTGGACTCTTCATGTCCGTCATCGGATTCGTCTACGGATTCGCACACCTGACATTCTGAGTGTTAACATGGCCATCTATCGCGGAAAGTACATCCTGGAAGGTCTGGACACAATCCCTCCCGAGATGGAGAGGGATCTGGACCTTGCATACGATCTGTGTAGTGAGCTGAAGGCGTCCTCGCCATGCGCGATGTGTGGTAAGTGTTGTCATCAGCCGTTCATCACAGTCCGCGATGAGGAGGTGGAACGTGTTGCGAACGGTGCAGGGATGGAGATCTACGATTTCGTGATGGAGCACCTCTATCGTGAGGACGACAGATGGTTGTTCAAGGTCACCAATCCCTGTGCCTTCCTCAGAGAGGACAATAAATGTCGCATATGGAAGGATAGGCCCGAGATATGCGACGATTTTCCCTACATGGTGTCCATGTTCATGGGTCGTGTGTACCTTGCGATCACACACCCCGATCATGACATAATGGGCGATCTGGAGTACATGGACGATACTTGGCCATGTACCCCCATCATAAAATCCAGGATACGCGGAATGATCGATGAGGCCAGACACAAACGTCAGGCACAGTCGTGATCCGCGATATGTTTCTTGAACTCCTCCGAATAGAGGGAGGGTTTGATGATATGGCCCACATTCTCTATCCTGAGGACCTTACAATCCGGAATCCTGTCCGATATGTAATCTCCCAGCATCGGTTCCACCATGATGTCGCTCAGGCCGTGGATTGACAGGGTGGGTGCCGATATCAGGTGCAATCTGTCCCTGGTGTCGAACTGATCCAATGCGTGCATCTGTGCCTTGCATCCTTTGGCGTTCAGGTCCGTGAGCGATCTGAGCATCTTTCCTTTGGCTTCCATTCCGGAGAAGAAGTCTTCGGTGAAACAGAATGCGTTGGTCATCATGCTGATGTATTCAGAACTGGCACCATTGACCGCACAGTCACATATCCCGTTCATGAAATAGCTGGAACGGGCCGGGCGATATGGATATGCGGAAATCAGAGTGAGTGACATCAGACGTTCTGGGTTCTGTATTGCGAATTCCTGTGCGATGTGTCCTCCCATAGACCATCCCAGTACGTGTGCCTTCTCTATTCCGAGATGATCGAACAGTGCGACGGTGTCATCGACGAACTCCTGATATTGGATGCTTCCCTCAGGATAGATCGTCTTTCCTGCACCTCTGTTGTCGAAGACTATAACCCTGTGCTCATCTGCAAGTTCCGGTATGAGTGCCTTGAAGAATGTGGTGTCTCCGCTGAATCCAGTGATCAGGACCACGGGAGAGCCATCTCCCGTCTCTTCATAATACATACTTATACCGTTGATATCTGCGAATGGCAATATCTCACCTATGCTAGCGATTTTAGAGTCCTTACTTAAAACGTTCTATATTTTCTTGTGATTAGTTTCGAAAGACATAACTATCTCGCTCCTTAATCAGTAAAGCTTATATTCGCTACCGACGAAATGTGCCTGTACAGTACAGTACTGTACAAGAGGAATTGAATATGACCGAAGGAAAGCTCGGAGCAAGGATCAGAAAGTACAGGGAACAACTCGGACTCACCCAGGAGGAGCTTGCAGTCAACGCAGGACTTGATGCAGGATTCGTAGCGGATGTCGAGGCGGACCTTGTATACCCCGCAATCGGTAACATCATTAAGCTCTCCAGAGCGCTCGGTCAGAGAGTCGGTACATTCATGGACGATCAGTTCAGACCAGATCCGATTGTGAACAAGTCGGGTACTGTGTCCGAAGAGACCGCATCCCACAGGGGTGCGAAGGGACATTATCATTATTACCCTCTTGGAACCGGAAAGTCCGATAGGCACATGGAGCCCATGTTCATCAGAATCGAGGAGGATGAAGCGAAAGAACTGTCCTCTCACGAAGGTGAGGAGTTCATCATCGTCGTCTCCGGTAAGATCCTGTTCAGATATGGAAAGAAGGAAGAGATCCTGGAGGCAGGGGATACGGTGTACTACAACTCCGTCGTTCCTCACTTCATCGGAGCAATCGACGGTCCCGCAGAGATCTATGCGGTACTGTATGTCCCCATGTGAGGTGGAATCATGGTTTGTGTACCTAGGAAGGAGTTCACCAGCAATGAAAGGCTGGGTGATCTCTTGGACAAATGTATCAGGAATCATCCGGACAACGATGCCATCGTCTATGTGGACCGTGACCTCAGACTTTCTTGGAGGGAGTGGGGTGTCGCGGTGGACCAGGTGGCTAAAGGTCTCATGGCAATGGGTGTACAGAAAGGGGACAAGGTCGCTGTATGGGCCACTAATGTCCCGGATTGGATCACCCTCATGTTCGCAACCGCAAAGATCGGAGCCATCCTGCTCACGATTAACACCAACTATCAGGAGGCTGAGTTGGACTACGTCCTCAAACAGTCTGACATGAACTATCTGTTTTTGATCGATGGTGTCAGGGATACGGATTACGTCAAGATCGTCTATAACTTGATTCCGGAGTTGAAGACCCAGCCTAGAGAGAACTTCCACAGTGAGAGCTACCCTCATCTCAGGAAGGTCTGCTTCCTTGGACCGGAGAAGCACCGTGGAATGTATTCGATGTCCGAAGTCAGATCTCTCGCGGTCCAGATCGATGATGATGAGTACCAGGAGAGGCAAGATTCCGTGGATGTGCACGATGTCACCATGATGCAGTACACATCAGGGACTACCGGGTTCCCAAAAGGTGTCATGCTCACACACTTCAACATCGCCAATGACGGATATTGGTTGGGTGCCAACATGAACTATGGTCCAACCGATAGACTCTGTCTGAATGTCCCGTTGTTCCACTGTTTCGGTTGTGTCCTGGGTGTCATGGCATGTATCAACCATGGTGTGACCATGGTATTCTGTGAGGTCTTCGACCCCGTCAAGGTCATGACCTCCATCGAGGTCGAGCGCTGTACATCGGTGTATGGTGTGCCGACCATGTTCATCGCAATGCTGGAGCACAGGTTGTTCAGTAAATTCGATTTCTCCTCCCTGAGGACCGGAATCATGGCGGGTTCTCCATGTCCCATCAAGGCGATGGAGGAGGTCGTAGACAAGATGAACATGAAGGAGATCACCATTGTTTACGGATTGACAGAAGCATCTCCCGGTATGACCCAGACCAGATACGATGAACCTTCCATCGAGAAGAAATGTACTTCGGTCGGTAAGAAGTTGCAGGGTGTTGACACCGTAATTCTGGATCCAGAGACATATGAGCCCTGTCCTCCCGGAGTAATCGGAGAGTTCTGTTGTAAAGGTTACAACGTTATGAAGGGATATTACAAGATGCCCGAGGAGACTGCCAAGGTCATCGACAAGAACGGATATCTCCATTCTGGAGATCTGGGATATATGGATGAAGATGGATACTTCTATGTTACCGGAAGGATAAAGGACATGATCATCCGCGGCGGTGAGAACATCTATCCGAAGGAGGTTGAGGATTTCCTATACACATGTCCCGGAATCAGCGATGTACAGGTCGTCGGAGTACCCAGTCAGAAGTATGGTGAGCAGCCCGGTGCCTTCATCATCAGGAAAGAGGATGCAGATCTAACGGAACAGGATGTTCTGGATTTCTGTAAGGGTCAGATCGCATGGTATAAGACTCCCAAGTACATCGCGTTCGTCGATGAGTTCCCGCTGAACGCAGCAGGAAAGATCATGAAGTATAAATTAAGAGAACTGGCACATGAGATGTGGCCGGATGCGTGATATCATGGCAAAGGTAGTTGCATTCAATTGTAGTCCCAGAAAGGACGGAAACACCGCACATATGATCAAGACTGTATTCGAGGTCCTCGAGTCCGAAGGGATCGAGACCGAGATGGTACAGGTCGGAGGCAACGTCCTTCGCGGATGTGCCGCATGCGGAGCATGCAAGCGCAGCGGAGAGATGAAGTGCGTCTATGGTGACGATGGAATCAACGATTACATCCAGAAGATGCTCGATGCGGACGGAATCATCATCGGTTCCCCCACGTACTTCTCCGATATGTCTACCGAATGCAAGGCACTCATCGACAGATGCGGTTACGCACTCGGAGCTGGTGGAAAGCCCTTGAGCAGGAAGGTCGGAGCGGCCGTTTCCGCTGTGAGGCGTGCGGGCGGAATCCATGTCCTCGATGGCATCCAGCATTTTTTCGGAATCAGTGAGATGTACATCGCATGTTCCTCATACTGGAACATGAGCCTTTCCAGGGACATCGGGGATTTCGAGAAGGATGAGGAAGGGGTCAGGACCATGCATAAGCTCGGTGAGAACATGGCCTACCTCATCAAGAAACTTCAGTGATTAGGTCAACCACATTTCCACGGAGAGCGCCCTACTTCCGGAGACTGTCCAGGTCCCGGAGTAGGTCGACTCCGAAACACCTTCCAATCCCCCGATAGTTTTTGTCACATTCTCACAGGTCAGACGTAATACGTAGTCGTAATTGCCCATGGTCATGTCATCCAACATGGTCCTGAGTTCCTTCATGACCGGTTCATGATCCTTGACTACTGCATATGCGACCGCATCTGCCATGGTGTATCTGGTACTCCCCATTTCAGGGATGAGGTCACTGCCTGTCACGTCCGTTGACAGGATGTATTCGCAGATTTCACTCGCATCCAATGGCTCATGGTCATGATTCTCCGATTCGATGTTCATTATCGCCATCGAGACGAATGCGATCAGGACGATGAATATCATCGCATCCATCATTGCGATCATGCCTTTCCTGTTCATACGAATGCTACCACCTCATATGTGGCCGCGAACCTGTCTCCTTTCTCATTCGTCAACATGAATGTCCCATTCCTGATCTCTTGATTGCAGTTCTGGATGAACGTACCTGTCTCAAGGTCGATGTCATGAATCGTACCAGCTACATGGATGTGGATGGTCATGGAGTGATATCCCCTCCTCTCCGATTCCTTCACGGTATAATCCGGATCCAGTCCAATGATTCTACCCTCGGAGATCGACAATCCGTTCAAGAAATCTGTGGATATGTCGTATGTTTCCTCTTGTTGCATGTTGTTGTATGCAAAGGTGGTCATGAACATGGAAATGACAATGGTGACTATCATCATCGCCACCATGGTCTCCATGAACCCGCCTACACCTTTTCTGTCCTTTCTCATAATAGAAGGACGGTCCGATGCCAGTTAATAAAGGGGGAATTACAGTTAGCGGTTTACTCCTTGCGGAGGTAGTGTCCTGTGTTGTATACTCCGCCACATACTTGCTTCAGTTTGGTAAGGTCAGTGTCCTTGTCTCCGCGGAACGCCTTTCCAACCAATTGTGCCAGCATAGAAGGGCGTTTCCTAACGTCTATACCGATGGAATCGATTCCGTAACGCTGCAGTTCCTTGACGAAATCTAAGAGCATGAAGTCTGAGGAGTTCAGGATGTGTGCGAATCCATCCACATCACGATAGACAGGGAAGGTGTACTCCTTCTCATCCGTGATGGATCCGCTTGCTAGATGTGGGTCTCTGGAATACATGAGTTCGGTTCTTCCGAACACCATCGTCTCCAATCTTCCTGGATATCTGGATGCGAGCTCCCTTATGTCACGTCTGAAGAGTTCCACGGAATGGGTGATCTGGTACGCGTCCAATGGGAAGTTCGAGTTGAACATGTTGCATATGTAACTGCAATAGATCCTGCGACCGTCGTTGTACCTGTTGTATTGCCCTACTCCATGGACCATTACAGGTACGCCTGCTGGCACATCGGGTTCTACGGATGTGAATCTCGGGAGGTAGTAGACGAACTCCTTGTCACCGCAAGCCTTCATGGCACCTTCGATGTCCTTTCCGTCATAGTAGATTCTATCCGCATAGGGGAGGACCACTGAGATCATCTTTACGGATGAAACGTAGAAAGAGAGTTCACATTTCTTCTCGGTACGTTTGACCGATGGCATGTCTACGAACTTATCGCAACGTTTCATATTCCCTGTCAGGTGAGGGACCTCTCTGAAAAGGTTCTTCACGGTATCGATACGTGGGTCGTATGTGCGATACACATCGTACTCCCCGTCAGCAATCTTGAATGGGATTATGCATGTTCCAGTGTTCTGAATCGAGAGTCCGCCCTTCTTCTCGTCTCCTTGGAAGAATGAGATTCCATCCTTGATTCCGATATCTGTGCCGATTGTGGAGAATCTGCGGTTGCTGATCTCCATCCTTCCAAGGAACTGTCCTCTGTTGTCCGGGAACTGGGACTGTACGAGTTCCTCCGCACCGCCGATGTATCCGGTACAG
Source organism: Thermoplasmata archaeon (assembly GCA_015063185.1). GTDB lineage: Archaea > Thermoplasmatota > Thermoplasmata > Methanomassiliicoccales > Methanomethylophilaceae > SIG5. The sequence goes on along the minus strand of SUSY01000005.1, from coordinate 50,815 downwards.
TATCCCCTGTTGAACACGGTCTTGAGGAGAGAGATTGTTGATTCGAGCTCGGGGGATCCTGGGTCCCTGAGCATCGTTGAATAGGCCTTGGATGCCAGGTATGCGTATGCGGGACTCCTCATCCTCCCTTCGATCTTAACGGATGCGACACCGATCTCTTCGAGTTCCTTCAGATAGTCGATGCAGTACATGTCGGCGTTACTGAGGAGATAACCTTCCTTTCCGTCGCTGTGTTTGTACTTTTTTCTGCAAGGTTGGGCGCATTCGCCTCTGTTACCGCTCCTTCCACCAACTATGCTGGAGAAGAGACACCCTCCGGACATACTATAGCACATCGCGCCCTGCACGAACACCTCCACTTCGATGGGGGCGTCCTTGACGATCCCCCTGATCTCGTCCATTGTCAGCTCTCTGGCCAACACTGCGCGTGTGATTCCGTTGCGATGGCACCATTCGAGACCTTCCTTGGAGTGGATCTGCATCTGAGTGGATGCGTGTTTGGCGATAGGGATCTTCTCCGTGGCCTTGAGGAGACCAAGGTCTTGGAGGAGTACCGCATCGGCACCGATGTCCTTGACGAATTGGACGAACGATACGGCCTCTTCGATTTCGGAGTTCTTCACCAGTGTGTTGACTGTGACGTACACCTTCACATTGTGTTCGTGAGCGTACTTTACAGCACCTTCCAGTTCCTGGTCTGTGAAGTTCTTGGCGAAGGAACGCGCCCCGAAGTCCTTGCCTGCAAGGTAAACTGCGTCACATCCGCCTTTGATGGCGGCAACCAAAGCCTCTGGCGATCCAACGGGGGCCAATATCTCCATGCGCGTACGATTACAAGGAAGGGTTAAAATGGTTACGAACGCGTACACACGCGACTAGAGGATTAACCTGCTACGGTTAGCTTTCCCGATTAATACTCACAGCCCCCGATTGGAACAACATGTCCAAAATGAAGGATTCGAAGAGAGGAAAAGGAGATAGGAGAACCATCAACGATGGGAGGTTGATCATCGATTGCGGAGGCTGCAAGGGTACATCGTCTTTGTCCGATGGGCAGTGTCTGGTATGTATCTGCAATGAGCTGTCCGGTATGGGGAATGTGTCATCGTTGGTGTTACGTTCATCCATGGATGTTGCGGTGGATTCCGATGCTATATGTGCGATCAGGGAACTGTCTTTCGTCCGTAATCTCATGGTGGGCAATCGTTCGGAGCGGAAGGGACGTAAGTGCGATCGTTGTAAACGTTCATTCACGGCATTGGTGAAGGACCAGGTCGCATCGTTCCCGGATGTTGATTTCCCTTTGTTGAGGGACAGGATGTCCCAGATGCAGTTTCCCGATCAGGTATGTGCTCTGTGTGCAGGCGATACTATCAGACTGTTGGATACCATGGAGGCCACACTTTCCGATGTAGGTATAACCGATTCCAAGGTCAGGAAGGAGGTGGCCTGAATGGTGAGGATCCTTGGATCTCAGACTGTTACTCCGACCATATCTAACCCGATCTCTACCGTATTCACCAATGCGGTGATTCCTCAAAAGACCAATACTGTCCTTTCGGCGAACAACATCAACGATCCTGTCAATCAGACCAATACGCTCCATGTCCCTTCGAATATGGAGCGTATGTCGAACTATCTGATCGGGCATAGTATGAAAAAACCATGTTTCGCCGATTGTTGGGTCGTAGGTTCCCGTGACTCGTTGAAGGTCATAGAATCGTATTCTATGCCCATGGGGGACGTGGTCATAGGTATTGCGGACGATGGGGAGATCGAGTACAACCTCACACCGAGGGAGTATACTTACAACAGGTCTCTTTTGGACATCCTTGGGAAAGCGATCGACGGCATCAGGGACGACTATAGGAAGAAGGGGGGTACTATGGACCATCAATCCGTCATGATGTCTGCAAAGGAAAGGATCAGCAAGACCTGGGATGGTGATCTTGATGTGAATTGGTCCATGAACGGTCTTTGTGAATCCGTGTACCGTTACGTTCTTGGCCTTGGTATATTCGAGATACTTCTGGCCGATGAGAGGATCGAGGACGTATATGTTGACGCTCCCTGTGACAAGAGTCGTGTGCATATAACCATGAACAACGTGGAAGGGTTCAATAATCACATCCGTTGTAGGACCAACCTCATCCTGGAACAGAGGGAGATGAAGAATCTCATCAGCAGATTGAAGAAGGACACGGGTCTACCCTACTGTGAGACGAGCCCTGTACTGGAAACGGACATGTGCGATGGTTGTGCCAGAGTTACGGTGGTAGGCTATCCGTTGAGTCCAAACGGCGATTCCGTTGCCATCAGGAAGCATTCTACCTCACCTTGGACATTGACCAAACTGATCGCGAACGGAACCATAGAACCGGAGGTCGCAGGATTGTTGTCCTTCCTGGTGGAGAATAGGTCCACTATCATCGTATGTGGTGCAAGGGGTGCAGGAAAGAGCTCTCTGCTCACGGCACTGATGTTCGAGTTCCCGTTGGCCCAGAGGATTCTGACCATAGAGGATACGATGGAACTCCCTGCCAGGACGATGAAGGATCTCGGTTACAAGGTCCAGTCGATGCTGATCGATGACAGATTGTCAGGTGATGCATCGTCCAGAGCACAGGACGCTCTTCGTGTGTCCCTCAGATTGGGAGAGTCGGCCATCGTACTGGGGGAAGTGAGGGGAAGCGAGGTCTCCACACTGTATGACAGTATGAGGACCGGAAGGGCAGGAAGTTCCATCCTCGGTACCATGCATGGGGATTCGGCAAAGACCGTGTTCGATCGTGTCGTGCATACGATGGGCCTTCAACCCGAGGAGTTCCAAGCCACCGATTTCTTGGTGACTATGGGTACCGTCAGGGAGAGGGGTACGCAGAAGGAGATGAGGCAGATCACGGAGTTCGTCTGTACCACCGATGTTCCAGGAAGATTCCTCGACATGACCAATAAGAACAATCTCGGAAAGGCAGGTTCCATCAAGAGGTTGACGTCCACCTCCACAATGACCACTTCGGATATCAGGGAGGAGGTCGCGATACGTGCAGAGATGAGGAAGATCCTCGCGGATGCGGGAGGAAAGGATCCTAAGTTCTACGGGCCCGAATGGATAATCGCAGCCAACGACCATCTGTCCAGACAATTGGCGTCCGGAGTCAGGAACAAGGATGCCATCATCGCCGGATTCAGGGACAGGGTCATGGCGGTAAACGGGTCGGAGTGATACCGATGTCATTCAAAAAGAAGGGGAAATCCATAGATCCGAAACTGTACCTCAATGAATCACCTGCCGTGATCTCGTTGATGTCATCCATAGTGACGTCCGGGGGCTCCCTGGATGCGGCAGTGAGGAAGGTCGCTGCCGATGGACCGAAGAACACATCGAGGATGTTCACGGACCTCATCAGTAGGGTCGATTGTAGGGCCGATTGTGATATCAGGGATTCAATTCTGGAACTAATCTCCAGATTTCCGGAAGGTCTGGCACCTTTGAGAAGATCGATCCTGATGACCATTTCCGCCACGGATGCCAAGACAGTTCCGGAGAAGGTACGTATCATGTCCGAAGCAACAGAGGTCATACTCCATGGAATAAAACAGACCGGTGAGACATACATCTCCAAATTGCAGTTTCCTTGTATGGCGGTCTTCGGGATCGGTATTATGGTTCCTATGATCGTACTATCGCTGGCACCTATGTTGGGTATCGGCGGCATGTTCACGATGCCCGCAGGTTTCGACGAGAGGACAGTCAGGATGGTCGTTCTGTTCCTGGTACCGTTGAGCATCCTGGCTGTTATGGTGTCCATCAAGGACAGGAATCCCTTCATGGATTCGGAGAAAGAGTGGAACGATGTCTGGAGGGTTGCCCCCATACTCGTTTCGATACCTGTGGCATATGCACTGGCACAGATGGATATGGGTGTCATGCAGATATTCGTCGTCTCCGTCGTGACCGGTTCATTGGCGGTCCGCATTACCGTCTCAGGCCCTGTAAAGAGGGAGAAGGAGAGGGCCAAGATCGAGAATGCGATCCGGAACTGTCTCTTTGATCTGGGTAATAGGATGGTCACCGGGGTCAATTTCGATTCCGCATTGGTGGAGGCACTCTCCATGAGAAAGGAGAGTTCGAAGCTGGCACTCGCATTAGAAAGGGAATATGTCCTTTGTAGAGGAGATATACAGTCCGCTATCTTCGAATGCGTTGGACCATACTCCAACGAGATGGCGAACGTCCTCTGTAGGATCCTCGTTGCATCGTACAGGGATGTCCGCGATGCAGGAAGGATGGCCACTGCCATAGCACATCAGTTCCAGAATGAGGAATCGGTCAGGAAGGACATGTCCAACAAGCTAAGGGGTATAACGGACATGATGAACGGTACCGCAGCCGTGTTCGCACCGTTGATCCTCGGGATGAGCATCATGATGATGTCCCCTCTGGCACAGATGGTCGGTGCTGCGGATGTCACCTCCACGTTCGTCACCATCGCGGTATACGTGGTGGAGTTGGCCGCATTGATCTCCGTGTTCACCTCGCTTCTTGGCGGAAGGTTCAGGGCAATCAATGTCATAGAGAGGTTCTCGCTTCTGCTTCCTGTGGCTATGGTGATACTGTTCGTGTGCTCTTCGATATCGATCTGATACGAACACCTAATAAACCACTTAACCTACTTTCCATACATGTCCCCAAGAGGCGTCAGGTTGGTGATCGTCGTTCCGATAGCATTGATCACATCATCGTTCTTCCTATCGCCGTTTTTGTTGCCATATGGGGCTGTCACAGGTTTGGATGGGGTGCCGTTGATCACCGATTATCGCCATATCTGGTCGGACATGGGCATCGTACCATCGTTATCATACCGGTTGGGCGACATACTGTGCCACCAGGAGGCAGGAAGATCGATGGTCATCAACGGGTCGCAGATGCCCATATGTGTCAGGGATACATTCATTGCGTTGGGGTTCCTGATGTGTGCCATCGTACTGCTGGTACATAGGGTGGACCTTCGCAAGAGGGATGTATTGGCTATTTTGGCCATCACTGCCGTGCTCATGTTCACCGATCATACCATACAGATGGTGCTCGGATTGAATGTCCCGGTGACCAGGGCAATAACAGGGATGTTGTTTGGTATCGCATGTTATGTCACGCTGGATGCTTGGATACGGTACCATGAACCTGGTTCCGAAGGGCAACTATATTAATAATAAAGATATCACACAGGTAGCAGAGGTCGGAAGGCCGATGCCTTTTGGAATCCATTGAGGTTAAGAAGATGGCAGAAGATGTGCTTAAAACAGGAACGACTACAATCGGTATCAGGTACAAGGACGGAGTTGTCCTTGCAACGGATCAGAGGGCAACCATGAGCAACATTATTGCGCACAGCAATGTTCAGAAGCTCTATCAGCTCTCGGACAACCTCGGTATGACGATTGCCGGAGTCGTCGGTGACGCACAGCTCATGGTCAGGTACATGCAGAGTGAGATCGCATTGTACGAGATGAAGAAGGGAGCGCCCATGTCGGTCAATGCCGCAGCTACCTATGTCGCCAACGCCATTCGCCAGGGATTCTATCTCGGATTGATCGTAGGAGGTTACGACAAGACCGGTGGACACGTCTTCTCCATTGATGGAGCAGGAGGATACATCGAGGACAACTTCATGTCCGTTGGATCCGGATCCGTCTTCGCACTTGGAGCACTCCAGGCTGCATACAAGGAAGGTATGAGCAAGGACGAGGCAGTCGATATCGCCGTCACCGCACTCAACTCCGCTATCAAGAGGGACTCAGCATCCGGAGACGGAATGCTTGTCGCGTACATCGATGCAGACGGTTACCACAACGTCCCCAATGAGGAGATCAGGACCCGTTTGGCATCCCAGGGATACAAATATCCCAACTAAACCCCCTTTTCTTCCCCCTTTAATTTCATCAAGTTGATATTATGGCTGCTGACAACAGTATCAGTAACATCCGTGAGGAGGTCCGTAGGATCGTTCCGTCCAACCTTGACGTGACATCCGTCGAGTTCGAGGGCCCTACTTTAGTGATTTACACGAAGGATTTCGATAAGTTCTCCGAGAATGCGAACATAACCAAACTTCTGGCTACCGGTCTCAAGAAGAGGGTTGATGTACGTCCCGATCCCTCCACCATGGTCCAGGATACGGATTCCATCGAGAAGATGATACGTGCAAGGCTTCCCGAGGATGAGAAGGAACCTTCGTTCGACTTCGACTTCGATACAGGAGTCGTCACCGTCGAGCTCGCCAATCCCGGTGCTCTCGTCGGAAAGGGTGGTCAGCAGCTCAATGACATCAAGAAGGAGTGCGGATGGAACGTCAAGCCTGTCCGTGCGCCTCCGATCCATTCCAAGACCATCTCCGATGTCCGTGGATATATGAGGTATGCCCGTGACGAGAGGGCCGACATATTGATGAAGATCGGTAAGTTCATCACCAGGCAGATCTACGATAACGGTAGCGAGAACTTCGTCAGGGTCACGGCGTTGGGGGGATTCAGACAGGTCGGACGTTCCTGTATGTTGTTACAGACCAAGCACAGTAAGATCCTCATCGATTGTGGTCTCGATCCATCCTCCGATAACACGCCGTTCTTCAGCGCACCCGAGTTGCAGCCACTCGACAAGCTGGATGCCGTCGTCATCACTCATGCACACATGGACCACTGCGGTCTCCTCCCCGTCCTGTTCAGATACGGATACAACGGGCCTGTCTACTGTACCCCTCCCACCAGGGACCTCATGGCATTGATGCAGTTGGATTCCATCAAGCTCATGTGGGGGGAGGCCAAGAAGGCACCGTTCGACGCATCCCATGTCAGGGACGAGGTACTTCACATCATTCCTCTGCAATATGAGAAGACCACCGACATCTCCCCCGATGTCAGGTTGACCCTCTACAACGCGGGTCATATCCTCGGTTCATCTATCGCACACTTCAACATCGGTAACGGATTCCACAACGTGGCATTCACCGGCGACACCAAGTATGAGAAGACCTGGCTCTTTAATCAGGCCAACACCAAGTTCATCAGATTGGAGTCCGTCGTCATGGAATCCACCTATGGTGGACACAACGATATGCAGCCCAGTCGCGGTGATGCATCCAAGGAGCTCCATGACCTGTTGAAACAGGCCACCGAGCACGGTGGAAAGGTCGTCATCCCCGTCTTCGCCGTCGGAAGGTCCCAGGAGGTCATGCTTGTCATCGAGGAGCTCATGCGTACCGGACGTCTCCCACAGATGCCCGTCTATCTCGACGGAATGATATGGGAAGCGACCGCGATCCACACCGCATATCCGGAATATCTCAACAGTCAGTTAAAGACCCAGATCTTCCAGCAGAATGAGAATCCCTTCCTCTCCCCCATCTTCAAGAGGGTGGAGACCGCATCCATGAGGGACGAGATCTGTCACTCTCCTGATCCGTGTATCGTGCTCGCCACCAGCGGTATGATGACCGGCGGACCCGTTATGGAGTACTTCAAGGAGTGGGCGGAGGACGAGAAGAACTGGTTGCTCTTCGTCGGATATCAGTCCGAGGGGTCCATGGGTAGGCAACTCCAGAAGGGAAGGAAGCAGATCACCATTCACGACAAGGGAAGGGATCTGGACCTAGAGGTCCGTATGAACGTAGAGACCGTCGACGGATTCTCCGGACACTCCGACAGGAAACAGCTGATGAAGTACATCTCCTCTTTGGAGCCAAGGCCCTCCAAGATCATCATCGGTCACGGAGAGGACAGGAAGTGTACCGACCTTGCGTCCTCGATCTATCAGAAGTATAAGATCGAGACCAAAGCCCCTCTGAACCTGGAGACCGTAAGGCTCAGATGATCCCGGCTCCGTTCGGGACATCGGTACCTCAAACCCCTTCCACGAAATCCTTTCATTTTCGGTTTTTATGGCTCGCACTTCATTTCCTATACAGAAGATAACTCAGGGGAATCGTTGATTTTCGTTATTTGGGCATCGAACATGTTCGTAATGTACATTATCTATCGATCAAGTCGTATTCATTTTGGGCAAGATCGGAGAGAAACCTGAGGTGATAACTATGTCTGACTTAACTCCACGTGAAAGATTCCTGCTTGCGATGAGGTGCAAGGATGTCGACAGACCTCCAGTTTGTGGAATGACCACGACGGCGACAACGGAGTTGATGGAATACACCAATTCCTACTGGCCGGATGCACACAAGTCCGCTAGGTTGATGGCGAACATCGCCTTGGGTGCATACGAGTTCCTTGGTCTGGAGTCCATCAGGACACCATACTGTCTCTCATACGAGGCGGAAGCGCTCGGATGCACGGTCGACCTTGGAAAGGTGAATTCCACACCTATGGTGAAGTCGAGTCCGTACAAGGGCGATCCGGATGCCGACCTTGTTCTGCCGGACCCCAAGGACATCATGAAGCTTGGAAGGAATGCCGAGGTATACGAATCGTCCAAGATCGTATTGAAGGAGAAGAAGGACGATCTCCCTGTACTGTTGGGTGTTACCGGACCCTTCACCATCGCAGGACACCTCGCAGGTACCGAAGGTTTGATCCTTTGGACATTGACCGAGCCGGATGTGGCACACAGGTTCGCCAAGTTCGCAGCGGATTATGAGAGGATGTGGTTGACGGAGGTGGAGAAACTCGGTGTGGATGCCATTCAGATGTCCGAACCTACTGCATCATACGATATGATCTCTCCCGACATGTTCGACGAGTTCGCCGCTCCTAACCTGAGGTATGTGTATGAACCGTTGAAGGAGACCATGCAGATCCTCCATATCTGTGGAGACATGCTCCCAATGTTGCCGAACATGCTGAAGTCCGGTGCGACCGGTTGCAGTCTCGAGGAGAAGACCGATTCCCGTGCGGCTGTGGAACTGGTGAACAAGAGGGCAGCACTCATTGGAAATGTTGGAGTCGTCAAACCCCTGTTGATGGGAACCCCGGAGGAGGTCGCAAGTGCAGCGATTGCAAGTGCGGATGCAGGTTTCAACATCATCTCCGCAGGTTGCGGTATGTCGGCCATGATCAAGAAGGAGAATGTATGGGCGATGGTCAATGCCATCAGGAATTACAAGAAACCCTAAGACTATGGAATCCTAAACAATCCCACAACTCCGTGGGCCATGCGGACACATGGCCTACGGACCATCACACCTTCTCTGTAAACATATCGGTCTGAAGACAGAGCGTTATCAGTTTCTTCTCCGCATCACGTATGATCACGCTCGCGGTGGATTTGGAAATATCGAACTTCTCTGCGATGTCATCCAGGTTGATCTTCTTCGGTACCTCGTAGTATCCGTTGTCGAATGCGTACCTGATGATCTCTTCCTGTCTCTTTGTGAGGACATTTTCCTCATCATATTCTTTGGAAGAGAGTCTGGTGACACCGTAACCATGTTCTTTCATGGTCTCGATGAGGTTGGAGATGTACCTGTTGTTGGGTGCGAACACATCCCAATAGATCAGGTTGTCATCGGAAGGTATTGCAGATGTCAGGAAACATCCGGAACGGGACAGGATCTGTGCCAGTTCACAGTTGTTGTTCATCACCGTAGCCAGATATCTGTTCCTGGAGATCTTGATGACTGAACATTCCCCCTTGATATCGGTATTAGAGTAATTGTGAAGGGCATCTTCATACTCCCCATCAGTATCTGTGAGTTTGATGATGGAACACCCTGCTCCTTCGGACAGGAACGAGCACTGTACGATCTTGACAGTGAGCCCCGGGCTGTCGTAGGAAATAGGTAGCAACTGATGACAGGGGTGTCCGTCTGGGGTGATACCGTTGATCCTCCTGTCGATCATCATCTTCACATAATGCATACTAAGGTATAGGAAATAGGCTATTTAGTGGTTGTTTTTTGGGAAAAATTCATCGAACATGTTCGAAATAGGTACTATATACCTTCGAAACACATGGATTATGCAGGTATGACTCCCCGATCCTTGCCCAAGGTTAAGGAGGAATATCAATGGCAATAGATCCAAATAAGAAGAGCAAGGTGCTCAGCTATCGTTGGTTGATCTTCGTCGTACTTGCGATAGCGTATTTCTTCGTGTACTTCCACAGGACCACCGGAGGTTCGATATCCAGTACTCTCCAGGATGCCTTCGGTGTAGGTGCTGCGGAGGTGGCACTCCTTGCTTCGGCATACCTCTATGCATATACGTTGATGCAGATCCCCAGTGGTATACTGACGGATAAGATGGGTCCGAGGCAGGCCGCTTCTGCATTCATCATCATCCTCGCCATCGGTTCTCTGATGTGCGCTTTCGCGGAACCTATGGACAACTTCAACATGATGATCGCAGGTAAGTTCATCATCGGTATCGGTGCGGCCGTCATCTACATTCCGATTATGAAGGTCCTCGCCGTCTGGTTCAGGAAGGATGAGTTCGCTAGTATGAGCGGAATTCTATTGTTGGTCGGTAATGTCGGAGGTATCGCCGCCGCCACACCCATGGTCCTCATGATGGATTCCCTCGGAATCGAGATGACCTACATCGTTCTATCCATCATCACGTTGGTGATCGGAGGCCTTACATGGTTCATCGTAAGGAATCATCCGAAGGAAATGGATCTTCCAGGAATCGAGGAGATCGTGTCCGAGGAGACCGGCGAACCCATCAAGGAGTCCACTTCCACTAAGATGGGAACTGTCGAGGCACTCAAACTCACATTCACCAGCGGGAGGAAGTTTTGGCCATTGGCCTTATGGTTCTTCTTCATGTATGGAACCATCATGCTTTGGCAGGCATCCCAGGCAGGAGGCTTCTATAAGAATGTCGGAGGATTCGACGCATCCACCTACAGTATGTTCATCACCATGGTAGGTGTGGGAATGGTTGTCGGTTGTCCGTTGGCAGGAAGGCTTTCCGATAAGGTACTCAAGTCCAGAAGGAAGGTCATCATCATCGGTACTGTGGCATACACGATCATTTGGGGTCTAATATGGGCACTTTCCGGCACGGATATGGTCGAGAACGCTGCAATCCAGTATGTGATCAATTTCCTGTTTGGATTCTTTGGAGGATTCTTCGTCGTATCCTATGCACAGATCAAGGAGTTGTATCCCATTGCGATGGCTGGAACGTCCACTGCGGCATTGAATTTGTTCCCATTCGCAGGTGGTGCGATCCTGATCACCGTTGCGGGTTTCATCGTCTCTGATCAGACCCTTGCACAGTATCAGACACTCTGGCTCATGGCATTCGTCATGATGATCATCGCTTCTGTCTGCGCATTCCTCTCCGTCGAGAAGGGTAAGGACTGATAGTGTATCAAAACTCCATAAACGGGTGGGCATGGCCCACCCTTCTTTTCATTAGAGGACCATGTGATTGAACAACGTCCCTACTAGTACGGATATAAGGATGCACGATCCCACTATGACCAACAATCCCTTTTTCCCAATTCCTGTTTCATCGACACCATGGATGCAAAGCATGGCATGAATAGTGCCATGACGATACCGAATACGATGAATTGGTCCGAGGTCATGAACTGATCGAACGGAGTCGAACCTGCCAGTACCAGCAGTACACCGTATGCCATCTCGCGCCTGATGATCCCTGCGATGAATGCAATGATCGTCACGGCTGGAAGACCCAGCTATCGACTGTCAGCCATGACGTGGGTTCCACGAGAGCATCCAATGCCCCAAAATGGACCAGTATCTCTATCAACGTGGCACCGACGATCAGGAACGGGATCGCCAGTCTGAAGAAGTCCTTGCTCCTCATCCACATCTTCATCGACACGTTGCGTAGGGACGGTATCTGTAACAGGGGCAATTCCATGGATAGGCACGTGCTCTCCTTGGGTAATGAGTGGTCCATAATGGACTCGATCAGTATCTTTTCATCAGGTGAGTTGGCAAGAAGGCTGTATGTTCCAAGTGAACACAACATCGTCCTATCGGGTGCGTCGAGAGGTCGTTTCGATCGGATCCATATCACAAAAACTGCTGGCCCACACGAAACGTCGAAGAACCTCCTTTTTTGGATATCGTCTGTAGAAGTTCTAGTTCCCTTCCGGGAATGAAGCCCATGCCCATCAATCTGTTCTCCAGGGATTTGTCATCGGTTCTGATGTCGGAGATTCTGAGGGTCTTGGAGGGCCCTATATCGGAAAGAGCAATCCCATTCCCCACGATTTCACCTTTATACTACACAGTGTGGTAAAATTCTTTTAAAGGTTAGGGAAAACTTTCCTACACGGTACAGAATGGTGTTCAATACTTCTGAAAGTGTGTGAGTCCACCCTGTATGAAGGAGGCGATCATGCGATTGATCTTCTCGCCATCTTCGTACCCTGTTTCATTGATCCTCTTGTTGATGGCAAGACAGCCGTTGAGTTGGAAATGGAATATGTAGTCCGCTTCGACCTCCGTGAGATCGCATTGTTCCACGAGACTGCGGATGTATTTGTCCTTGGATTTGGATGCTATCTTCTCGATTATGTATTGCCTCAGGGAATCGTTGAACAGTATCTTTGCATACCTGGGGTCGTTACGCACCTTGTCGCATATCCCGTATGGGCAATTGTACTCATCCTTGCAGGATATGTTGCATCTGTATGTTCTGATGGAGGGTTCCTCATCATGAAGGAACCCATCGAGGGTTTCGTCAAGGACCCCCTATGTTCTTGAAGTGTGTGTAGAATGTCGTACGGTTGACGCTGATGTGGTCGCATATATCCTTCACGCTGATCTCATTGAGAGGGTTTTCCTCCAATAGGGACAGTAACGCGTTCTTGATGGATGCTCTTGTCCTGATGGTCCTTACATCTGTCTTGCGTGGAGCTTTCTCGTACGACATAGGAGGTCAGGATATCAGCATATTTCGTCAATAATGGGTTGAGGGGCGGATGCCCCATATTTGTCGGTTATCACTCGCAACCGCAGTCGCAACCGCAACCGTGTTCCTCGCATCCACACTGGCCCTGCATGTGCTTGAGCTCGTGCATGATGTTCTCGAGGACCAGCATGAGGGAACTGTCGGTGATGAAGTTGCACCTGCGGCAGTCGCCACCCTCACAGAGGAGGTGATTGAGTCTGCAACGACCGTTCTCTTTGTCGAGGTATGCCTCGTTAGCCATGATCTTGGTGTAATCGATCTGATCTGCCATGCGACGGTGTATGTAGAAAGAATTAAAAGGGTTATGGCCCGCGGTTCTCCGCGGGTGTTGGGTTTCACCAGTTGGTTGCCCTGATCTCGAAGTAGGAGCGGGGGTGCTTACATACAGGACATAGCTCGGGTGCTTCCTTTCCGATGTGGAGGTGTCCGCAGTTGCGGCATTTCCAAACGGTGACGCCGTCCCTCTCGAATACTGCTCCGTCCTCGACGTTCTTCAGGAGTGCAAGATATCTCTCCTCATGCTCCTTCTCAATCCTTGCAACGCCGTCGAAGAGGTCCGCGATGTCGTTGAATCCCTCGGCCCTTGCGGTCTTGGCCATTTCGGCGTACATCTCGGTCCACTCATACTTCTCCCCGGCTGCTGCATCCTTGAGGTTGGTGATGGTGTCGGGAACGGATCCTCCGTGAAGCTGCTTGAACCAGAGTTTTGCGTGCTCCTTCTCGTTGTCGGCGGTCTCGAGGAAGATCGCTGCAATCTGTTCGTACCCTTCCTTCTTTGCCTGGGATGCGTAGTAGGTGTACTTGTTTCTGGCCTCGCTCTCTCCACCGAAAGCGATCATGAGATTTTTCTCGGTCTGGGTTCCTTTGATGTTTGCCATGTGTATCGTCTCCGATTAGTGGTTTTGAAATATTTATATTAACGTCAAGAACATGGATGTAGAGTCTATTTCACGAATCTTGTCAGGAATCCCTTCTTTGGGCCCTTGTCTCCCTGGAACTTCTTCTTCTGGAGTCTCTTCAAGGCATCCTGTGTCTTCTTGTTTCCGGGTTGCAGCTGGTTCGCGACCATGAGATGTTCCCTGCCGGTATCGTACATCCTGAGGTCGTTCACCAATAGGCTTGCGAGGCTAAGGCGGTACATGACGTTCTTCGGTTCTTTTTCCACGCAGGTCTCGAATGCTTCTCTGGCCTTATCGAAGTCTAGGAGTTGTTCTCTGCAGAACGTACCGTATGTATGTAACAGTGCCAGGTCGTTAGGGTATTTGGGAAGGAGGATGTCGAAGTGCTCGCATGTCTCCTTGTTGTACCTTTTGTTGTTCTTGAGTACGGACACCAATGCTTTCCTGGCATCGTCATATTCCGGGTCTATGTCCAAGATAGCGTCCAGTTGGACCATTCCGAAGTCCTTGTTGTCCTTCTCGATGATGTACAACCTCGCGAGATCCATCCTGACCCTGCAGTTGTGTGGGTCGGTGTATAGATATGCCTCTAATGTCTCGATGGCACCATCTATGTTACCACTGGCTCTCTGATTCTCCGCTTTCCTTCTGGCTTCATATCCCGGTTCTGCCATGTCCTGTGACATTACTTGGCTGTTCTTAAACCATCGTAATGATGTCCCCGATAGGCATAGTTAAAAGTGCCAATCGCGATTATGGCATATGGCTTCGATATATTTCGCAGCACCGCTGTTCTGCAAAGCAGAATTGGATTTCAATAAACATCTGGCACTAATCTTGAGACAGAATGGGCACGAGATCTTCCTCCCCCAGGAGAACACGCTCGATGTCGACCTCTCGCCGGTCACCGGTAAGGAGGGGAGGAGGTCCGTGTTCCTGGATGATGTGGCTGCGATTGATCGTTGTGACACGTTCCTGTTCATAATGGACGGAAGGGTTCCAGATGAGGGTGCCAGCTTCGAACTTGGATATGCGTACGCAAAGGGCAAGATATGTGTAGGCCTCAAGACCGATTCGAGGGTGTCCGAACTAGGCGGGGACAATATGATGTTGGAAGGTGCGTTGGAGTTCGGAATCGCAAGGTCGATTCCTGAACTGTTGGTCATGCTCGAGGGCATGTGACTTATTACAGTATACGATACGGTGATGTCATGGATGAAAGGAAGGGACTCAAGAACAGAGGGATGGAACGTGAGGATGTGGATGACAGGCGCAAGGCTGTGTCCGAACTCACTGAAGTGGAGTTCGATGCTATCGCATCATATCCGTTCGATCCATCCGCTGCTAAATCCAACATCGAGAACATGATCGGTGTGATACAGATCCCGCTCGGGTTCGCCGGTCCCGTATTGGTGAACGGTGACTATGCACAGGGCCCTTTCCTCATCCCCATGGCCACTACGGAAGGTGCATTGGTGGCATCCGTTTCAAGAGGCATGTCCGTCATATCCGCATCCGGAGGTGCCAATGTCAAGGTATTCTCGGATGCCATGACAAGAGCCCCCGTTTTCCGTGTAAGAGGTGTGGAACATGCAGCGGAGGTCATGGACTGGGTCAATTCTCATCCAGGTGAGTTGGAGATGGCGGTCGCATCCACGACGTCGCACGGTCAGTTGTTGCAGGTGGAATTCTATCCCAACGGTCGCAGCCTGCACCTGAGGTTATCCTTCGGCACCGGTGATGCGATGGGAATGAATATGTGCACCATCGCATCCGAAGCGATCTGCAAAGTCATATCCGATAATACCGGGGCGGAACTGGTGTCAGTCTCCGGAAACATGTGTACGGACAAGAAGCCGGCTGCGATAAACAGCATAAACGGTCGTGGAAAGACCGTAGTGGCCGAGGTCACAATTCCCAAGGATATCGTCGAGGCCAAGTTGCACACCACGGTAGATGCATTCGTAGAGACGAACACAAGGAAGAACCTCGTCGGAAGTGCCATGGCGGGAAGTCTCGGATTCAATGCACACGCGGCGAACATGGTTGCCGCCGTGTACATCGCGACAGGTCAGGATCCTGCCCAAGTGGTCGAAGGAAGCAATGCCATGACGGTGGCGGAGGAGGTCGATGGCGACCTGTACGTGTCCGTACGTATGCCGTCCGTGGAGGTAGGGTCCGTCGGAGGTGGAACCAAGCTTCCCGCACAGTCCGAGGCATTGGACATGATAGGGTGCAGGGGTAGCGGTATGGCACCCAAGTTGGCGGAACTCGTCGCGGTTACCGTTCTCGCAGGAGAGGTATCCACCGTGGGTGCACAGGCGGCCGGACATCTGGGAAAGGCACACAGCGAATTGGGACGTCCTTCAAGATAATCGCGTGCGCGAGATTAAATAAGGCACTGGCTTACGCGTAATCATGCCTGTCATAAACTTCAACTACAACGACCTGTGCTCGCTCCTCGGCGAGGAAGTCCCGAAGAAGACTCTCATCGAAAGGATTCCAATGATCGGATCCGATATGCATGATACCGATGGGGAAGAGGACGACATGTCCGTTGAGTTCTTCCCAGATCGTCCTGACCTCTACAACGTGGAAGGTCTCGCAAGGGGACTCCGTGCATTCCTGGACATCGAGCCCGGGATGTATGAGTACGATGTTGAAGAGACGGACATCGATGTCTACGTTGACGAGAGTGTCAAATCGGTCAGACCCATCTTCCGCTGTGCAGCGGTTTTCGACGTTGAGATCGATGACACACTTCTCAAATCCATCATGGAGGCTCAGGAGAAGCTCCACATCACTATCGGAAGGAAGAGGTCCAAGCTTGCAATCGGGGTTCATGACCTAGATAAGGTCACCCCTCCATTCACCTACAAGGCGGTTGCACCCAAGGACATCAGGTTCGTTCCCCTGACCAAGGATGAGGAGTGGGATCTGGAGGAGATTTTGGAGAAGCATGAGAAAGGGGTCGGATACAGGCATCTCCTCGATGGGTATGACAGGTACCCCATCATCACCGATGCCAACGGAGACGTCCTTTCGTTCCCTCCTATCATCAACGGAGCACTCACCACCGTCACCACCGAGACACGTAACCTCTTCATCGATGTCACCGGTTACGACGTCAAGGCCGTGAAGGGAGCGCTCGACATTCTCTGTACCGCAATGGCGGAGAGGGGCGGTTCCATCGCAACCGTGGTCATGCACGATGGGGACGAAGAGTACCTCTCACCGGACTTCTCACCATCCAGTTGGCAGTACAGCGCATCCAAGTGTGCGGCATTCCTCGGACTCCCACTCACACCGGAGGAGCAGGTCATGTCCCTTAGGCGCATGGGGATGGATGCACTCGCAGAGGGTGACACGATCCACGTGGAAGTCCCATGTACCAGGTTGGACATCATGCACGAGTCCGACATCTTCGAGGATGTTGCGACCGGATACGGATACGAGAACTTCGGAAAGCAGGAGAAGAAGCTCTCCCAGACCACCGGTGGACTCATGCCTATTACTTCGCTCTCCGAGTCCCTTCGTGATGTGATGGTTGGAATGGGATTCACCGAGGTCACCACACTCACACTCAGCAACGAGAGGGAGGAGTACGAGATATCCGGACTTCCAGAGCTCAAGCCGGTCACCGTGATGAACCCCATCACGGAGGATCACACCTGTCTCCGTTCCTATCTGACTCCCAGTCTCATGAGGATATTCAGACGTAACAAGCACCGTGACCTTCCTCAGCGTATCTTCGAGGTCGGGGATGTCATCGTTGATGCCAAGCGCAGGAGACATCTATGTGCGATGGTCATGCACTCCAAGACCTCCTTCACCGAGATCAAGTCCTATGCGGAGGCCGTCCTTCGTGAGATGGGCATCGAGTATTCCATCGTTGCTTCCGAGTACCCGACATTCATTCCAGGAAGGGGGGCGGAAGTTATCGTAGGCGGAAAGACCGTTGGATTCTTCGGAGAGATGGCGCCCAAGGTCATCACCGATTTCGATATCACCCATCCAATAATCATGTTCGAGCTTGACATTTCGGAGTTCGCGGAGTCCCGCTCCGGTTCCATCATGTGAGGGGATCGGATGCAGTTTCCCGACTTCGTCCTTAATGATGAGAATGGGGAGTCCTTGGACTCGTCCTTCCTCAAGGGTATGAGGATGATCGTCTGTTTCATCCCCGATCTCGGAGAGGGATCGGTGGAGGAACTCTGTGATTTCGACAGTATCTATCAGAAACTGATGATCCGTAACATCGTAACATTGATGGTCGTCAAGGCCGAATGTCCGGATCTTCGTAAGGTCATGGACGATCAGGGCCTCAGGGTAAAACTCCTCTCCGATATGGATGAAACTCTCGTCAAGGCATGCGGTCTGGAGGGTAGGGCTACCGTCATGGTCTCCAAGGAAGGAGAGGTAGTCTCCACTTGGAACGACGTCAAGCCATCCGGTCATGCATCGGTCGTCTACGATAAGGTGAAATCACTCTTCAAGTGATTTCGCGAGATCCCTCAGGATGCTGTCCGCATCACCGATTATCGCCTTATCCGCAATGGAGTTCAGCGGAGCGGACCTATCCTTGTTGACGGATACCACTCTCTTCGCTCTGAGTCCAGCCATATGTTGTACCGAACCGGATATCCCGAATGCGACGTAGAGGTCAGGGGACACTGTCCTTCCGGATTGTCCTACCTGTGCGGAGTATGGCATCCATCCCTTATCCACTAGTGCCATTGTACATGATACGGATGCCCCCAGCTTTCTGGCCACATCATGTGCCAGATCCACTGTGGAGCGGTTCCTTATACCGTTACCTAACGAGATGAGCACGCGTGCGTTGCCGATATCCTCGCCGAGATCCACGATGTCCTTGGAAACAATGGTCTTCTCAGATATCGCCTTGTATGGTCTGGAGAAGGATGTCCCTTTCCTGCATTCCTCGGGTATCGGGTCAGGGAATGTACCGGGTCTTACAGTGGCCATCTGAGGGAATGTGTCACATCTGATGGTCGCCAGTATGTTGCCGCCCAATGCGGGGCGGGTCATTATCAGGGTTCTACCATCGGCCTCCAGTTGTGTACAGTCTGCGGTGAGTCCCGCACCCAATCTTGCTGCTACTAAAGGTGCCAGTTCCCTTCCCTCCGGGGTGGCTGCGAAGAGTATCGACGCAGGGCCGACACGATGTGATACGTCGGCCATGGCCTCCGCGTAGGAGATTGGTTGGAACTCCTTTATGGACGAGTTCCTCATATGGTATAGGGTATCGACTCCGTACGAGAAAATCTCGTCATAGAGTAATTTCCCGCCGACGCCTGCGAACATGATTCCGAACACCCTTCCGCTGGACAGTTCCCTTGCCTTTCCAAGGATGCCCTTGACAGCAGGGTGCAGGGACTTTCCATCGGTCTCGATGTATACCAGGATGCCATCGGCAGTGGCCTGGTCGAGGTTGTATGCAGCAAGCATACCTGGGGGTAATGTGTTGTCGTAGTTTCCGGAGGAACAGGATCCTCCGGAGCATGAGCCAGATGAACAGGAACCACTCGAACACGATCCGGAGGAGCATGAACCGGAACAATTGCATCCGCTCATCCTTTCACCTCCGACATGATGATGGAAGCAGCATTCTTGGAATCGGACCCGTCTATGAATTCGGTGGCCTTCCTATCCTTGACGACCGTTGTGATCCTGTCCACACGGGTCCTTGAACCTTTGAGTCCCATCGATCCCGGGGGTACACCAACCATCCATGCGTTGAGTACAGTGAGCTCCTTCTTCCTAGCCTCGATGAAATCCGTCATGCTGGGCAATGGTATCTGTTCTTCGGGGGGACGGAGGAACGTGACCACAGCGGGCGTGCACGTTTCTACAACATAGCTCTTATCCTCATAGATCTGGGTCATCCGGATGGTGTTCGAGAGTTCCATCTTGGATACGTACGAGTAGATCTGAAGTCCCATAACGGCGGACAGTTCCGGGGGAAGCTGTGCGGTGTCACCGTCGGTGGCTTGCATACCACAGAATATGTAATCGAACTTCCTGCTTCTGAGATAGCAACCCAGGGTCCTTGCGGTCGCCAATGTGTCCGCACCTGCGAATGCCTTGTCCGAGAGCAGTACAGCTTCATCCGCACCGTACTCAAGACACCTCCTCAACATCTCCTCTGCATGCATAGGTCCCATCGATACTGCAGTGACATGTGCACCGAGCTCTCTTTTCAACCTAAGTGCATGTTGCAGGGCCATCATGCCGAACGGGTCGGTCATTGATGGTACATTCTCCCTCTGCAGGTGTCCGTTCTCCGAGATGGTAACCAGATTCGGATCCGGCACCTGTTTGACAAGTACGATCACTCTCATCTCAGTCAATCATGTTCCCCCTGTTCATTATAAGGTTGGGGTCGAACGCTTTCTTCACACCCCTGATCCCCTCGATGCCGTCGGTGCCGTACATCATCCCGATGTAATCACGTTTCAACTTACCGATCCCATGTTCGGCACTCGGGGATCCTCCCAGTTCGAATGCGTGTTCGGCAAGGATAGCATATGCAGATCTTGCCTTGTCGAGATCATCCATGTCCTTGAGTATGATCTCCACATGGGGATGGCAGTTGCCCATATGACCGAAGATGACGTATTCCAATCCTGCTTCCTTCAGAACCATATCGTAGTATGACATCATTTCACGGTTATGTTTCTCGGGAACTGACATATCCGTGCCCATCTTGTTGATCTTAGGGATGCCGTCCTTGAGGGACGCGACATAATCAAAGATGGATTTGGGTACACAGTGACGGAAGGCGAACATACGTTTTCTGTCGTTCTGGTCGTATCCTGTCCAACTGTCGGATGGGTCACCTCCATTGGCCCTGACGAGTTCGAAGAGCCTTTGGAATCTATTGTCGACATCGTTATCCAAAGACATGTCCATGAAAACGGCCGTACATCTCTTCTTAGGGGGCCTTAGGATAGTGGGATCCGTGATACACGTTCTCCTGATAAGGTCTATGGAACCGGTATCGAAGTATTCTATGAACTCCGGTTCAACGATATTGTCGTATCTTAGCGAATCGATCAGGGACAATGCGGAAGCATCGTCAGGCATGAAGATAATGTTCGAGATCAGAGGATGCCATTCTGTAAGGTAAAGGTCGGCTTCGATAATGGTGCCCAGTATGCCTTCGGAACCGATGACCAAGTCTATCAGGTCCATGTCCTCATGACAGTACAATCCTGCGGCATTCTTGACCGACCGATTGAACTCATAATCCGGGATGTCGAATTCAAGGTGTGTATCATCTATCGTGATATTGAAATGTCTTCCCTTTGCGAAGTGTTCGCCCCTAGTGATTCTAATTACTGTTCCATTGGCCAACATCAGTCTGATGGATCTGACCCAATTCCTGGTGGGACCGTATCTAAATGTCCTTGCTCCTGATGCGTTGGCGGATATGTTTCCACCAATGGAGCCATTCATTTCGGTTGGATCGACAGGATAGAAGTACTTGCGTTTGTCGGAAAGGAAATCGGAGCATGCATTGGGTGTTATATCGATAAGTCCATCGATGCGTTTCAGTTGTGTCGTCCGCACTATCTTATCGATGGTCACACACGGTTCGGTTCTGAGGAAGTATCCTTTCGAATCCTTCCCCAATCCGATCATGGACGAGAATCTTTCCATGGATACGAGGATGCCACCGAACGGTACGCTCCCTCCGCACAATCCTGTACGGAGTCCGCTTATGGTCACGGATGTACCTTTGGAATCCGCATCTTTCAATAGGGATGATAGTTCGGATTCGTTCTCCGGTATCGCCACGAGGTCCGCATTGCCACGGATCTTGCATTCATCGATCAGGTATGGTGAGTTGACGTCTGGAACGAACTCAATCATCTTCGAGCCTCGGGATCATGGCTGCAAGGACGGACTGTTTGGTCAGATCCTTTCTATCCAACCTTCCTCCGCTGAGGTATCCAATGGCACCTTCGGAGTGTCCTATGGACTCTCCGTCGTAGATTCTGTCCACCGCCTGTCCTACGGTGAGGCCCCTTTTGACGAGGTCAGCGATCTCTTTTGGATATGCGAAACCGGATCCCATTCCGACGGTGATCCTTCCGTTCTTGTCAAGGATGGCGCAGTGTTGAATGTCGATGAGCTCCCCATACATCTCGAAGACGCCTGCTTCGATGCCTACGGAAAGATCCCTGTCACCGATGGCGGCCTTAGCCCTGTTGACTGCTCCTTCATGGGTCTCGTCCCCGAATGGTTGTTCGGGAACACCGCTCTTCACGTCCTCGGCATAGATTCTGACGGAACCATAGATTGATTCCATGACATCCCTGACGGCTTCGACCTTGACACGGTTGGCAGAACCCACCGCGATACGGACGGCATCCTCCTTCCCATCCCTGGACATGTCCCCTCTCATGATATCGGTGGCACTGAGCTTGTTTCCCTGACTGTCCGATACCAGGTTGACCACAGAGATCTTCATAGGGCTGAGTCCACGTTTGACTCTCATCCTCGATACGAGCTCACCGTTGTCCTGTGTCTCCTCGGATACCACGAGGGTGTCGATGCTGTCCATGATCTCCGGAGGGCCGTATATGTCGTCGATCTGGAAGACGATGGCCACTTCGTTCTTGGAGGCGACGTATTCCTCGACGGCCTTCTTCCTGAGATAGAATGGTACCACCTCGTCCCTGGATTCGGATGCCATTTTATCGGATGTGATGCCGATGTAGAGTTCGTCCGCGATCCACATGGCATGATCGAGGAGTGCCTTGTGACCATCGTGGAGGACGTTGAACGTACCTGCAACGGCCGCTTTCACAGTGAACATACTATGGCCACCACCATGATAGCGACTGCGATTCCCCAGATGATGAGGAGTCCGTTCCTCTTCTTCTTGAGTTCCGTGACCCTTCCGTTCTCGCATTCGGGGGTGCAGTACCTGCCCTCTCCGACGAATGCCTTGTTGCAGTTCATGCAATGTCTGTGCTGAGGTATCCTTTCTATGTCGTCGGCCATTATCATTCACCTGCCTTTCTTCTGTCCATCTCGTTGTGGACGATGACCATGCAATGGTTGGCATGTAGGCTGACCGGCCCCAGACAGATCGTATCGAAGGGATATTTCGCCATTATGGCCTCCTCCTCCTCGGTGGGGTCGCGGTCATCACCCAATATGTAACATGGATTCTTGGGGAACTCGTACTTCCTGACATCCTCTCCGTTTTCCCTGAGGTAGATGAACCTGCAATCTTCGGAGAGCTCCTTCATCAACTGTTCGAAGGATTTCCTGGAGACGAACACCCCGGGGGATGAGATGATCTCTCTGTCCGGTTCGAGTTTCTTCAATAACGCGTTCCTGATGAGGGATGCCGTGCTTCTCTCGTCGGGGTTGAGATACTTCATGATCGATCCGTCGAACCTTATGGTCTTGGGTGCATCCTCCCCGCCGAGCATGACGAGGTACAGTTCTACATCCCTTCTGAGGTCATGACTGAGGAAGAACGCGGAGTTGACACATCTGGTGAGGATATCGAGTCTTCCAGCTCCACCACAGATGTCCTCGAGTTTGAAGTCCGCAGTGGTGTGTGCACGGTGTCCGAGGATGATGAATCTGATCAAGCGATCACTCCAGCGAATCGAGGTCCAGATCGGAGATTCCCATCTGCTTCATCATCTGTTTGCGGAGCTTACGGTTACCGCTCATTCCCTTGAGGGCTTTTTTGCTCTGCGAGAACTGTTTGAGGAGTTCCCTAACGTCCTGAACACTGGTTCCAGATCCCATGGCGATCCTCTGTACACGTGAGGATTTGATGATCTCCGGGTTTTCCTGTTCCTCGAGGGTCATGGAGTCCATGATGTGCTTGTACTTGGCCAGTCTCTGTTGGGACTCTTCGAAGTCGATCTTGTCCTCCATCTTCGACATTCCGGGGATGAGGGACATGATCTTCTTCAGAGGTCCCATTTTGTTCATGGCCTGCATCTGTTGATACATGTCCCTGAGGGTGAACTTACCGGAAAGCATCTTCCTTCCGGTCTCCTCCATCTGTTCCTCCTGACCCTCGTATCCTTCCTTGGCCATCTCGACCAGTGAGGACAGGTCTCCCATTCCGAGGAGACGTGAGATGAACTTGTTAGCATCGAAGGGTTCGAAGTCCCTGATGTGCTCTCCCACACCCAGACAGACGATTCTCGCGTTGGTCTTGGAGACGGCACTGATCGCACCTCCTCCCTTTGCGGTACCGTCCATCTTGGTCAGGATGACTCCGGTGACTCCGACCGCATTGTGGAATGCCTCGGCCTGCGGTCCCGCCTGCTGACCGACCTGCGAGTCCAGAACGAGGAATCTCTCGTCGGGTTGTGCCACTTTGGCGATGTCCTTGATCTCCTGGATGAGGTCATCCTCCAGAGCATGTCTACCTGACGTATCGATGATGACGACCTTCTTATCCTTGAAGTGCTCCATCCCTCTCTGGACGATCCCGGGTGCGTCCGATACTCCGGGTTCTCCGTAGACCTCGACACCGACCTTCTCTCCCAATTGACAGAGCTGATCGTACGCTGCGGGCCTGTAAACGTCGGCCGCGATGAGACCTACCTTGAATCCCTTCTTGTTGAAGAGGAACGCGAGCTTACCAGTGGATGTGGTCTTACCTTGACCGTACAGACCTACCATCATGATGGTCTGGGGCCTCATCCTGAGTCCCTCTCCGTTGTCGAGGAGGTTGACGAGTTCGTCGTAGATGATTTTCATTACATGGTCCTTCGGACTCTTTCCTGCCGGAGGCTTCTCGCCGAGTGCCCTCTCTTCGATCTTCTTGGTAAGGGCAAGTACCAACTGAACGTTAACATCGGCCTGCAGAAGCGCACGCTGAAGGTCCTTGACGACGTCCTTGATAAGCTGCTCATCGATGGATGTTGCACCCTTGATACGATCGAGGGCGTTCCTGAGCGATTTTCCCAATCCTTCCAAAACCATGTCTAATCCCTCCACAGAATGACGGACCTTAATAAAAATGTAAGTGTGCGGGTACGCGCGTGTTATATCTGCGAGAGGGGATTCGTATACACTCATGAGGTGGCACGTCGTATTGTTGACGCTATTCGCCGTATCATTGACGGTGATGGTCCTGTTTGCGGATGATGCATCCGCGGAGACCTGTTCGTACGATGACGTGTCGCATGTGTTGACCGTCCTTGGGGATGTCGGAGATCTTTCGGACGGTGATCCTAGGGATTGGGACCATTGCATCGGGGATGTCAGATCGATCGTAGTGGCGGAAGGGGTCCGTATGTTGGGGAACAATTCATTCAATGGGTGCTCTTCGGCGATATCGATCTCCCTGCCGTCCACATTGGAACGTCTGGGTATGTATGCGTTCGGAGGTTGTGTGTCCCTTACGCATCTCATGGTACGTTCGGACGTGGTAGCGGAAGAGGGCGCGTTCTGGGATGCGGGCGTGTCCGGATACGGTGTGGACCTGGTGTTCGAGGATGGCGCATCCGTTGCCAACAGGTTGTTCTGGGGGTCAGAGAGGGTGACATCGGTGGATCTGGGTACGGTGACACGGTTGTCCGAAAGGGCATTCTATGGTCTGGAGGGTACGGTGTTCACGTCCATGTCCGATATCGTATCCATCGGTGATCTGGCGATGTATGGTTGCACCGGTCTGACATCGTTGGAGTTGGGCGATTGTCTGGAACATTTGGGTGTGGACGCATTCTACCGTTGTTCCTCCCTGAAGGGGGTGAGATTCTCCTCGATGGATTGTGACCCGTTGACTCCCAGCGGTGTGTTCAGGGATACGGGTGCGGACATGTCTTTTGACATCGTATCGCCATGTACCAGCATACCTTCGTACCTGTTCGTAGGTACGGATGTGGATTCTTTGACGATCGACGATTCGGTCGTTACGGTGATGAGGTATGCGTTCCATGGGTACGATGGTGCGGAGGTGATCCTCCCGGTTGGTCTGGTATCCATTGGCGATCATGCCTTCGATGGTTGTACGTCGCTGCATTCTCTGACGATCTCGGAGAGTATGATCGATATAGGGAAGTCCGCGTTCGATGGATGTTCCGGATTGAATGCCATATCGTTCTCATCCAACCTCGATGATCTGACACCGGACGAGGTCTTTTTCAGGGGTACGGGGGCACAGAACGTGTCCGTATCCGTATCGGGCGTATCCCGGGTACCTGACAATCTGTTTCTGGGTATGTCGGGGATGACATCCCTGACCCTTGACGATCCCATCGTATCGATAGGGGATTCGGCCTTCGCATTCTGTACTTCATTGGGATCCGTAGCATTGAACAAGGTGTCAGATATAGGGGACAACGCATTCCTTTCGTGTGATTCTCTACAATCCGTGTCATTCGGTTCCGAATCCGTGACCATTGGTGACCGTGCGTTCTCCGCATGTGATCTGGGTATGTTGGTATTCCCCAATGTTGCCCTTGGCACCGATGTACTTTCCGGTAACAGATTGGATTCCATATCATTCAGGGGTAGGTTGAACTGTGTTACGGATTCGCTTTCCGATATCGGCGGTCCAAGAATCGAGTTCCATGGCGAGGATATCGTCTGGGATCCGATCGGAACGTTCTCGGATTGTGATACGCTGGATATGGAGTTCGTATGTGCCAGCATTCCTGATGGTCTTTTGAGGTCATTCGATGGGAGGTTCGAATTGAAGATTTCCTCACCGATCATAGGTGATTCAGCCTTCAAAGATTGTGCGAATCTGATGGCCGTGGAGTTCGGTGAGGTCGAGTCCATCGGAGATTATGCGTTCCATGGGTGTTCGTTGGTGAAGTCCTTATCCATACCATGCTCGGTGAGGTCCATCGGACAATCGGCATTCGCGAACATGACTGGTATGGAGATTCTGGACTATGGTGCATCCGATGTGACCATCGTCTTGGGCTCGGAGCCATTCACAGGCTCTGGGGCCGCATCGGGTATGTCCGTAACGGTAAATGGGGACATACCAGCAAGATTGTTGTCCGGGTCTCCCAATGTGTCCGAGGTCGTGTTGAGGGACACTGAACGTATCGGGGACCGTTCGTTCTTCGGATTGGCTATTGATGACATCGATATTCCGGATTCCGTGGCACACATAGGGGAGTATGCGTTCTCCTGTTCGGGATTGACGGATGTCACGTTACCGAAAGGTGTCATCGTGGACGATTACGCATTCTCCTCATGTTTGGATCTCGTCACTGTGGACGTATCCGGATTGAGGTCAATCCCGGATGGTATGTTCGAAGGTTGCACGTCATTGGATGATGTCGGGTTCTCATTCGGTCTCGAATCGATAGGTACACGTTCATTCTCCGGTACATCATTGGGATCGATACAGTTACCGTATTCCCTGTCAAGGATCGGGGATGAGGCATTCACGAGTTGTCAGGAACTCGTAAGCGTAACGTTACTGGGTAATGACGTGATGGTAGGTGACCGTGCATTCGAGGGATGTCCCGTAAGGAAGGCGGAGCTGCAATCGGGTACCGTTCTCGGTGAGGATGCGTTCTCTCCGGTGGTGGGGTCGCGTTACCTTCTGGTAGGTTGTCCCAACGGTACTGTGATAGCGGATCGCCCATCATATTCCGGACAGGGGCAGGGTGGCAATGTGGTGAACTATGATCTCGGTATACTGGGTCTTCCCGGATTCATGCTGTTCTCGGATACGGTCGTGGATGTTGACCTTCTGTCGGACCATGAGGGAGAATTCCATGGCTGGCTATGTGAGGATGGGACTGTGTCTGTGGCCGGTATGTATGGGGAAACGACACTGTACGGTTCGTGGGCAGGCGCTGAATACATCCCACCTTCTGAACTATCCGTGGATCCGTACATCTTCGAGATGTTGGCCTATGTGTTCATGGCATTGGCGGTATTGTGTATCGTATTGGCCAATCTTCCGAAACGTGCACATTAATAACGGGATGTCTATCTACGTCGTATGAAAGCGTTCGCCATATGCGGAAGTCCCCATCTCGTCGGTAATACATCGAAGTCACTTGACTATCTTCTCGATAAGTTGGAGAAGGAAGGTATAGAGGCGGATTATGTGCATATCTATGAGGATCATCTGATACCTTGCAACTGTTGTAATTCATGCGAAATCAGAGCGGATGGTAGATGTGTCAACGAGGACGACCGTATGAATGAGTACCTTGACAGGATGAGGGCCGCAGACATAGTCATCCTGGCATCACCTTCCTATTATGGAACGTGCACAGGGCAGATGAAGATCTTCCTGGAGCGTGCAGGATACTGCATCACCACCGCAGGTCATGAGATGAAGGGGAAGATCGGTATCGCTTTCGCAACACAGGAGAGGGACGGCGGACTCTCAGTATACAATGAATTGGTGGATTGGCTTCTCAGGATGGAGTTCACTCTCCTCGGTTCCAACCCGTTGCCCATCATCAACGGAAGCGGACCCAATGATTGGGAGGAGGACACCAAGGGGGTGCGTGCTCTAGACAATCTTGCGGAGAGGGTGATTGATCACCTTCTCGGTGAGTGAAAGGGGTCTTGTACCACATTCAAACCCTCTTCTTCCAATCTATCTCTATACCTGTTTCTTTGATAATGTGGTTCAATGCGATCTCGGAACCCGACCACCATGCTGTGAGCATGGCATCGATGTCCCTTTCGGTCATCTCTGTGTTGAAGCACATCGTGAGCATGAGGATGTTCATGTCGTGTTCCAAGTGGACAGATACGGGATTCTTGGTACCGTTCAGTTCGTTGATCGTTTTCAGGATGGAGATCTCGTCTGTGGTCTTACCTATCGAGAGGAGTGTGGTCAGCCACACCATATCCTCTTCGCCGTTGACGGTGACGTAATAGTCATTCCCTTCCACGGTGTCGGTGGGGAACACGAGAGCGCCTGCCGAATTGTATTCGATGTCCACATCGTTCTTCTTCAGATACTTCTCGATCCTCTTGAGGTACTTCTTGACATCCTTGGTCATTTCATTATGATTCCTGGGTTTCCTACGGAGAAGCATGTGACATCCCTATACACGGTATCGTGATGCTCGTTGATAAGTGAATGCATTTCGTACCTTTTCGATCGTTGTGGATGGATACAGAAAAATTCCTCTGTCGGCATCTCACGACAGAGGGCGTCACATCATCGTGACGTAATGGATTTCACGTTCTACGCGCTGGCCTTACCACAACTTGAACAGACTCCGTCATGAAAATCATGGCCTATTGCTTCACAGAGGAGCTGTTGGATTTCTATCACGTTGTCGATTAGATCATCTTCCAGCTCCTGTTGCATCTCTCCTTCGGGATCATCCAATACCTGAACCACAGTATTCTTGACCTCCATATGCCCGGTATCGTTGGGATGAGCGAAGAAGCTGTTACCCAGGTAGAAACGTACGTTCAGAGCTGCGACAAGCGTCACATCCTCGTTGGATGTGAGTACGTTCAGGTCGATATCATAGTCCTTTCCCTCAGCTGCACCCATGGCGTTATCCACGATCTCCGCCTCTACTGCACCCAGGAGGGCGTTCTCCGCTGCATCCATATCAAGGGTTCCGTTGAGGAGGTCCGTCACATCCAATGTCGACATGTTGGCCATCATCTTGCACATGGTGGCCATGGTATCGTATGCAGCATTCAGGGCTGGCCAATATAGGGAGTCGAACACCTCTTGGGCATTGTATCCAAAGAGATATTCCGGAAGTTCCCCTGCCTTACCTTTCCTGACCGCATCCTCGCCGGTCTCGCAATCCATTGCCGGGAAAAAGAATCCATATTCTTCGAAGAGTATCGATGCCGCATGTTCGTCCAACATGGGTTGGAGTAGGATATTCTCATCATAGTAGTCGAATCCATCCTTCACGTTCTGGTCTAGGTTCTCGACATTACCGTCATATTCCTTGATGTAATCCAGGAATGTCGTCATGTGTCCATCGGTGCCGACTTTGACGTACAGGTACTTGTCATGATATGGGGAACAGGTGGATGTGTAGTAGTTGGCCATGTCTATGAAGTCCTCGAAGATGTCCCCGAGTGGGCTCGGTTGTCCATTCGACTCCAAGGTGACACCGTGGAGCAGATTCTGTATCCCGATGACGACGACATCCACGTCAGGGTTCAGTTCATAGATCCTTTCCATGCTACGATCGAAGTTGTGCATGTACCCGATCAGACTGTACGCGAAGATGTCCGTCAGAACGTCGGTCATCGGTGCGTCCCCCAAGTTGTCTTCGATGTACTCGCCGATCTTCTCCTTGGCATTCAATGCTGCCGCGCCCTCCGCCTCCGTATCAAATATCGTGGCGATGTCGATGCTCCAGAAGTACTGGTCCTCCGTGAGGTACGTGATCAACTGGTTGAGGACGTATGTTCCGAAGTTGTTCCATCCGATGTCCACGGTGATCAGATCCGCATCGGTGACCTTATCCATGTACGCGGAACGTAGGGCATCCAACCTACCCTTCTCTGCGGATGAGAACCACTTGTCATCTCCGATGAATCTCCATGAGGTGTACTCGTCCCCGTTGTACGTGTCGTCCAACAGTACGCGCAATTCCTCCACGCGCATGGAACTGATCGCAAGCTGATCCAGGGTGACGTTATCTGCACCGTGGATGTTCGAAAGGTGGTTGCGTATCAGTGCGGGGTATCCCGCATCAGGTACTCTCTGATACCCGTATGTGTTGATGTCCTTCTTTGTATTCGGATCGTTGAGTACCATCGAAATCTCTTCGTCGGATATGTATCCGCGGAGACCGTAACCGTTTGTGTTCGAAGCACCCAGGGCAACATAGTTGAAAGTCTCATCCCCATCACCATCATCGATGGTGAGGACGAAGTACGTCCCCGTGGCCGAACCCACAAGGACCAACGATAATAGGATCGTTATAATCTTCGTATTCACAATCTTCCCTCCGTATTGACCTACTTCAGGGGTTTTCTTTGTAACATTATTCCTATCGAAGTAATGGTAGTTAAAATTGCATGGTGAAAATCCATACAATTTTTTGATAATCGTGTACTCATCCTGTCGTATGTAGAGTAAATGCCCTCATCCAGAGACGATCCGTGACAGGTTCTAATCGGAAAACGTATGCACATATACCACTAAAACAATATGGTAATCATGGCAGAAGACGAAAGCAAGGGTCAGAAGCTCGCAAAGGAACTTCTGATGAAACCTAAGAATGTCGGTGAGGCAGGCCCTGAACTCCTTCAGAAGGCATCCGAATTCTGTGAGGGTTACAAGGCATTCCTCTGTAACAAGACCGAGCGTGAGGTCGTTGACTATACGATCCCTCTCCTCGAGGAGAACGGTTACACCGAGTTCGAACTCGGAAGGAAGTATGGTCCCGGGGAGAAGTTGTACTTCAACAACCGCGGTAAGGCACTCATCATGGTCACTGTCGGAAAGAGGCCCGTCTCTGACGGTCTCAGATTGGCGGTGGCACACACCGACAGTCCAAGATTGGATTTCAAACCGAATCCCCTGTTCGAGGACACCGAGATGGCGTACTTCAAGACCCATTACTATGGTGGAATCAAGAAGTACCAGTGGACTGCGATTCCATTGTCACTTCACGGAGTGATCAAGAAGGTGGATGGTTCCATCGTCAAGGTACGCATCGGTGAGGATGAGGGCGATCCTCTGTTCTGTATCACCGATCTGCTCCCACATCTCGCCAGGAACCAGATGGAGAAGCCTGCGTCCAAGGTCATCGAGGGTGAGCAGCTGAACATCCTCATGGGATGCTGGCCGTTCGCCGATGAGAAGGTATCCGACAAGGTGAAGCTGAACATCATGTCCATGCTCAACGAGAAGTATGGAATCACCGAGAAGGACTTCCTCTCCGCGGAACTGTGTGCGGTACCCGCATACAAGCCCCAGGACTATGGATTGGACAGATCCATGATTGGTGCATACGGTCAGGATGACAGTGTCTCCGCATATGCTGCACTGATGGCGGAGTTGGAGGCCAAGGACCCCGATTTCACCACCGTCACCATCTTCGCCGACAAGGAGGAGATCGGATCCGATGGAAACACCGGAATGAACTCCCTGTTCATGAAGGACTTCATCGAGGACTTCGTGTCCGCATACGGTCTCAACGCAAGGCACGTCCTGATGAGGTCCATGTGCCTCTCCGCAGATGTCAACGCTGCCGTCGACCCTGCGTTCGGTGAGGCCTTCGAGAGGAACAACTGTTCCTATCTCAACCGTGGACCAGTGGTGTCCAAGTACACCGGAAGCGGTGGAAAGTACTCTTCCAACGATGCATCCGCAGAGACCATGGGATTCCTGAGGACTATTCTCGAGAAGGCGGATGTCCCGTGGCAGGTAGGGGAGCTCGGAAGAGTGGACAACGGCGGAGGAGGAACCGTTGCGATGTATATCGCATCCCACAACCTCGATACCGTGGACATCGGTGTACCTGTCCTCTCGATGCATGCACCTCTGGAAATCACTTCCAAGGCTGACGTGTATCTGCTCTACAAGGCCATCCTCGCGTTCTACATGAGCCCGATGGCAAAGGAGTAAAACCATTCGGTGCCGCACATGGGATGAGTGTGCGGCACCTTTTAGAATATTATCGCATTTTTATACGGATATGGGATCGATCATCAAGGTCCTCGTGTTGAATTCCACCCATTCGTCGATCATCCATTTCGGTGTTCCGGATATAAATGCGTTGACTGGGTCCGCGATCGTATCGAAATCATCCTTGAATCTACTCAGCATCTGTATGTAATGTTCGGGGGTGCTCGTTCTTCTCATGAACTTTGATACGTTATGATATTATATAATTATAATAACGTTATAAATGTTATAATTGTTATAATAAAGAAATGGTTTGAAAGGTGAGTCTATGGAGGTTCACTGTTTGACAAGGGTCTTGATGATGTCCTTGAGGTCGGCGATCTCCTTCTCCAACTCCTGGATGCGTTCCTTCATAGGGTCGGGGAGGTTTCCGTGATCGAGCTCGGTCTTGGTGGACACGCCTTTCTTCTTGACCACCCTTCCAGGGATTCCGACGACCGTACAGTCATCGGGTACATCCTTGAGAACGACGGAACCCGCACCGACACGGACGTTGTTGCCGATGGTGATGTTTCCAAGGACTGATGCGTTGGCTCCACAGACGACATGATCGCCGAGAGTGGGGTGTCTCTTTCCCTTACTGGTGGAGACTCCACCGAGTGTGACTCCCTGATAGAGCATACAGTGGTCACCGATGATCGTGGTCTCTCCGATCACGACTCCTGTAGCATGATCGATGAAGAAGTAATCGCCGATGGTGGCTCCAGGGTGGATGTCGGCACCGGTCTTGCTGTGAGCTTCGTAGTTGATCTTCAGGGCCTCTCTCTTCTTACCCTGGAGCCAAAGCTCATGGGCTTCCCTGTACATGGAGACTGCATGGAGTCCCATGTGGAACTCGATAGCCTCTTCTTCTGAATCAAGAGCGGGGTCGCATTCCATGCATGCGGCGAGGTCTTTAGGAAGGATCTTCATTGTATCTGGCTCATTCAAAGATGCCTGTACTTAAATATCTGTCCCCATGGTCCGGAAGGATCGCGACGATTTTGGACCCTTTCCTTTCGGATGCCAACTTAACCGCAGCTGCCACGGCCGCACCGGACGATATGCCTGCGAAGATGCCCTCCTCCCTGACGAGCCTTCTGGTGTATCCGATGGCCTCGTCATCGGAGATGGTCATGACCTCCTCGATGTATTCCAGGTCCAGGTTCTTTGGAATGAAGTTGGCACCTATACCTTGGATCTTATGGGGTGCGAAACGTCCTTCCGTGATCATGGGACTCGCCTCAGGTTCTACGCCGATGACCTTGGCCCTTGATGAGAACTTCCTGAATCCCATTCCGAGTCCGGTAGCGGTACCTGCGGAACCGATGCCCGCGACTACATAATCAACATCCGGAAGCTGTTCTAGGATCTCCTTCGATGTGGTGACGACATGTGACATGGCGTTGGCAGGGTTTTCGAACTGTGAAGGGACGAATCCTCCAAGTTCCTCCTTGAGTTCCATGGCCTTGGCGATGGCTCCGGACATGCCTTCTGCCCCGGGAGTGAGTACCACTTCAGCACCGTACGCCCTCATGAGGCTGATACGTTCCGCACTCATCGTATCGGGCATGACGATGATGCATCTGTATCCGAGGTATGCTCCGATCATGCACAGCCCTACACCGGTGTTCCCGGAGGTGGGTTCGATGATGACCGATCCGGGTTTCAGGAGTCCTTTTTCCTCCGCATCTCTGATCATGAACAGTGCGGCACGGTCCTTTATGGATCCTCCGGGGTTGAGGCCTTCCACCTTAGCGTAGATCTCGGAACCTGTTCCCTCATCCAATTTAGCCAAACGGATCATCGGTGTATGGCCGATACATTCCAGGACGTTGCCGTATGTCGTCATGTTTGGTTAACTGTTCATCGTGATTATAAGGGTATCATCTCCAAAGACACCCTATGTGCACAAGGGTTCCGGATGGACGGACGTTGATGTTAGTGGTTATAGAACGGTGAAGGGCGTTTCTACCTGTCCGTTAGTCAAACGGACAGGTGATAACATGTTTATGACATCAGACTTGCGGATCTGAGCTCTGCTGCGATCTTGTCGACGGCGCGGACAACGTCCTCCGGTACTTTCGCACCGGTACAAACCATCTTTCCGGATCCAAAGAGCAGAACGACAACCTTGGGGGAGTCAAGTCTGTAGACGAGTCCAGGGAACTGCTCGGGCTCGTACTCGACCTTCTCGAGTCCCAGAGTGATTGCGACTGTGTTAAGATTGATCTCCTGTTCGAGATCGGAGGAGGCGACGATGTTCTGAACCTCCACCTTGGGCTCAATCTTGATGTCGATGTTCGCCTTCTTGAGGTCTTCCTTGACCTTTCCGATTGCGATGATGACATCCTTGAGGCTCTTTGCTCCGGTGCAGACGACCTTACCGCTTCTAAAAAGCAACGTTGCGGTCTTGGGCTCCTTGAGCCTGTAGACGAGTCCGGGGAACTGCTGGGGGTTGTACTCAGCACCCTCAAGGGAGTCTTCGATACAGTTAAGATCAAGCTCCTGTCCGAGAGAGGTGGACGCTACAACGTTTTCAATAGTCATTTTGGCCATCTTTTCACCTAACGCCTTTATTTAAATAGGGTATATAAAGGATTCGT
The DNA here is from genome assembly GCA_015063185.1 of Thermoplasmata archaeon. GTDB lineage: Archaea > Thermoplasmatota > Thermoplasmata > Methanomassiliicoccales > Methanomethylophilaceae > SIG5. The sequence goes on along the minus strand of SUSY01000005.1, from coordinate 15,806 downwards.
CAGACACAATCATACTGGTGTGCAACATGACGCTCTAAGAACTGAAACTGTGGAGAAATTTAGCAAGCAGACCAGCCAGTCAGAAGGGATGGGATGCACTCTACAGAACTGGCCTGCTTCTGAAGCACATTATTCATCGTTAATATATAATGTTTGTGGAAAAATATCCTTTTTTCTCTATCTCGTCACTAGGTGAATATTGTTATGAATATTCGGTACCATTTTGGATAATCCATGTGTACGTTTCATGCAATATAATGCGCGTGCACGATGGTTTATTAACGGATTATGGCATCATGGTCGACGATGGCATACGAATTCCCGCTTCCGCCAGAGCAGATGCCTTGGCTCAATCATTATGGTGATGTTGAGAAGCACATCGACTATCCTGAGGACACACTCTATCAGACCGTTGCCAAGACTTCGGCGAAGTTCCCCGAGAAGTACGCCTATGAATTCATGGGTTCTTGGGTAAAGTACAAGAAGTTCATCAAGGACATCGATCACTTCGCACTTTGTCTGAAGAAGTTGGACGTCAATCAGGGAGATCACGTTCTCATCTGTATGCCTAATTGCCCTCAGGCGATCACAGCGTTCTATGCAATCAACAAGATCGGTGCTGTCGCAGTCATGATCCATCCTCTTTCCGCAAAGGGTGAGGTCGCGTTCTTCGTCGACAATTCGGATTGTAAGGTCGCGATAACATTGGACATGTTCTATCTGAACTTCCCGGAGATCACTCCCGAGTGCAAGCTCAGGAACATCATCGTATCCTCGATGACCGATGCCCTCCCGTTCGTGAAGGGATTCATCTACAAGCACTTCCTCGACGGGAAGAAGGACCCAAAGGTCGATAGGTCCAAGCCCGGAATCGTCGTATGGTCCGATCTGGTGAAGTCCGATGTGTCCGGAATACAGGAACCCGTATCCACAATGACCTGTTATGACGATGCCGTCATGCTCTACACCGGAGGTACCACAGGTGTCAGTAAGGGTGCTATGCTCTCCTGTATGAACTTCACCTCCACCGCACTCGGTATGGTGGAGCTCTCACAGGTGCTTGGTGAAGGAGAACTCATGATGGCGGTCATGCCCATCTTCCACGGATTCGGACTCTGTGCATGTGTCCATCTGCCTTTCTCCATCGGAATCACATGTTCTTTGGTTCCGCGTTTCACACCCGATTCCTATTCCAAATTGATCGTGAAGATGCGCCCCGCATACATCGCCGGAGTGCCCACGCTTTATGAGCACATGATCAGGAGCAAGTGGCTCCAGGACGCCGACCTATCCTGTCTCAAAGGTATCTTCTGCGGAGGCGATACACTTCCGATAGAGGCCAAGGAGAGGATGGACAAGTTCCTTGCAGATCACAAGTGCGAGACCTTCGTCAGGGAGGGATTCGGTTGTACAGAGTGTTTAACTGCCACTACGATCACACCCAAGGATGAGCAGCGCCCCGGGTCGACAGGAATCCCCATGCCCAACGTCATGTACAAGATCGTGGTGCCCGATACTGATGAGCGTGTACCATACGACGTGGATGGGGAGATCTGTATCCACGCTCCCGCTGTCATGAACGGATACTACAAGAATCCCGAGGAGACCGCGAGGGCGCTTCGTAAGCATTCCGATGGATTGGTATGGTTGCATACGGGCGATATCGGTTCTATGGATCCCGATGGGTTTATCTACTTCAAACAGAGGATGAAGAGGATGATCATCACCTCCGGATACAACGTGTACCCCAGTCAGGTGGAGAACATCCTCAATTATCATCCCAATGTCGAGAGTTCCTGTGTCATCGGTGTTCCGGATGAGCTCAGAGGTAGTAGGATCAGAGCATACATCGTTCTCAAGGACGGCGTCATAGAGGATGAGGACACTGTGAAGATGCTGAAGGCCTACTGCAAGGAGAACATCGCCAAGTATGCCGTTCCTAGAGAATATAGATTCATCGATGCGCTTCCAAGGACCAAGGTCTCCAAGGTCGATTACAGAGCATTGGAGAGGATGGCGGAAGAGGAACTCAGGCAGTCCCAATCCGAATAATCAGATGAACACTGTCTGTACCAGTACCATGTAGATGATGGTCCCGCCGAAGATGGACAATAGTGCGTTCCCTTTCCATTTGTGGAGTATGGCAACGGACAGTATGCCGATGGCCTCAGGTATTCCATGTGGGAACGATAGGAGGCCGACATCCTTCAGACAATAGACTATGAGGAGTCCCATACAAGCTGCCGGAAGTACACGTCCCAGATACAGGATTATCCTTGGCGTCTCCTTACCTTCCGGTAGGAATATGAACGGGATGACCCTGGTGAGGAACGTTCCGAGTCCGCAGGCGAAGATGAATACGATCATCTCAATGTCTGAGTACATCGTACCTCCTCATAGCCAGCATGGCGACCATTATCAGGGCCATCGCAGGGATGATCAGATTGTCACCGAAGAACAACAGACTGATCAACGTCGCACCCAGTCCGATGATTCCGGGGATGATATTGGATCTGTTCTTAAGTTGTTCCATGAACAGGACGACGAACAGTGCGGTCAGTACGAAACTGATTCCAGCGGTGTTGAACGATATCAACGATCCGGCGATCCCTCCGAGGAAAGATCCGAGGATCCAGTAGCTATGGTCCAGCAGTGTCACGTACAGATAGAACTTCCCGCGGTCGGTACCTTCCGGAAGTTCGGTGGTCGATAGCAACGAGAACGTCTCGTCACTCAATCCGAAGATAAGTGCCAGCTTCTTCTTCCCGACACCTCTGAACTTCTCTGCCATAGTTATTCCGTAGAACAGGTGACGGAAGTTCACCAGTACGCTTAGGAACAATGCCTCCAACGGGTTGAAGACTGTGGACAGCAAGGCTATGGCCAGATACTGGATCGTACCGCCGTATGCTACAAGGCTGAAGAACGCTGCCCATAGGGCGTTGTATCCCAGGTCCTCCAGCATGATTCCGAATGCAAGACCCAGGCCAAGATATCCCGCAAGGACTGGTATGGTGGTCTTGAATGCCGCAGAGAACAAGGATCCTTTGATTTCCAAGGTCTGTACGGTCATCTTAACACGAACTTCAATTTTTATTAGAATGATAAAACGATTTATGGAAGGGGCGAACCCCCTCCGTTAAGGTTTCTGTATCACAGGTAGCCGGACTTCTGAAGAGCCATGAGATCCTCAGTGCTGAGTTTCTCACCGTTCTTGAAGCGAGCGAAGATGTCGTCGGCAGCCTTCTTGGAGTCTGCGTCGGTCTTCCTCTTGCGAGCATCGGTCTTCTTCTTCCTGTAGGTGGAAGCCTGCTCGTCGGTCTGGCGGAAGCTGTTAACCTGCTCGAGGTGGAGCTTGTGCTCTTCGTCTGCCCTCTTCTTGCAGTCGATGAAGTTGGCCTGTGCGTCGTCTGCCTGCTTCCTGAGAGCATCTGCCTGCTCGTACAGGGAGATCATGACGTCGTGCTCCTGCTGTGCCCTCTCGGCGTACTCGGAAACGACCTTGTGTGCAGCCTCTGCCTCAGCCTTAGCCTCTTTGAGCTCCTTGAGCTTCTCGCGTGCCTCGTCGGAGGTCTCCTCATCTTTCTGGAGTCCCTCGATCTGGCTCTCGATCTCCTTGAGCCTCTTGACGATCCTGAGCTCCTCTTCCTTCTTGAGGACCTGAGTCTGCTGCCTCATCTCTAAGTCGGAGAATTCTTTCTTGAGCTGCTTGATCGACGGGGGTGCCTGCAGTCTGTCCCTGGGGTTTCCGGTCTCGGGTGCGATCTGGGGTGCGTTCTTTCCCTTGAGCTCGCGGTACTCCTCGGTGATCCTGGAGACGTTCTTGTTGAGCTCGTCCCTAACGACCTTGGATTCCCTGACCTTCTGGTTGAGTGCGTCGCGCTCTTCCCTGTGCTTTCCGGCCTGTTCGACGAGTTCGCGGACCTGTGCGTTGAGTGCGTCCCTCTTTGCGACCCACTCCTTGGTCTGCTTGTTGAGCTCATCCCTCAGGTGCTTGTGCTTCTCGGCTGCGTTCTTATAGATCGAGCCCTTCTGCTCCAGCTTCTCCAGGTTTTCAGATACCTCTGCGGCTTCTTCTTCGGTCATCTCGACGACGACATCCTCAGTAACCTCTGCAGTGGTCTCTGCAACAGCTTCCTCGGATACATTCAACTCAGTAATCTTCTCCTCCATGTCAACCATAATAAACCAACACTGTTCGTATACGCCGAATGAGTTTCGGCACACTATAATGGGAGCAACACGATATCAGATATAAAGATTGTTCCGGTAATTCGGATTAATTCATATTATCTACGCGTTGACTTATATTATAACATTAAGGACACGGGCAACTGTTTTATAATGTTACTGGAATCGCTCGCCCGATTCAAATGAGCAACCTGTGTCCCCTTGATTACAGATACGGCCGTGAGGATATGAAAGCCATCTTCTACGAGGAGAGCCGTCTCCAGTTCCAGATGGATGTCGAAGCGGCACTCGCGAGAGCGCATGCTTCCCTGGGTACCATCACCGAGGAGCAGGCGGCGGAGATCACCCGTGTGGCGAGTCTCGATGTCGTCGATATCAACAGGGTCAAGGAGATCGAGAAGGATACCAGACATGACCTCATGGCGATGGTCAAGGCCATGACCGAGAAGTGCGAGGGCGATGCAGGCAAGTTTGTACATTACGGTGCAACATCCAACGACATCGTCGATACCGCCGTGGCATTGCAGATCAAAGCCGCCATCGAGATCATCCAGGCAGATGTGGATAGGTTCACGCTCACGCTCGCCAAGCTCGCAAAGAGGGAGAGGGACACCCTTGAGATCGGAAGGACACACGCTCAGTTCGCGATCCCTATCACTTTCGGATTCAAGATCGCAGGTTATGTGGCGGAGATGCTCAGACACAGGGAGAGATTGGAGCAGGCCAAACCCCGTGCATGTGCAGGTAAGATGGCCGGAGCCGTCGGGACCGGTGCGGCGCTCGGAAAGAACTTCTTCAAGATCCAGAAGACCGTCATGGATGATCTTGGACTCGCATACGAGCCTGCGGCCACACAGGTCGTCGGAAGGGACAGGTACACCGAGATCATCACTCTCATGGCGAACATCGCCACATCCCTCGAGAGGTACGGAACCGAGATCCGTAATCTCCAGAGGTCCGAGATCGGAGAGGCCCAGGAACCTTTCGATGTCAAGAAGCAGGTCGGAAGTTCCACCATGGCACAGAAGAGGAACCCCATGATGTCCGAGAATGTCTGCGGACTCGCAAGGGTCGTCAGGTCCATGGTCACCCCCACATTCGAGAGTCAGGTCCTTTGGCACGAGAGGGACCTCTCCAACTCCAGTACCGAGAGGTTTGTGCTACCCCATGTATTCGTCCTTCTCGACGAGATGTTCCATAAGATGAACGAGGTCTTCGACGGACTCACCGTCAACAAGAAGAATATGCTCAGGAACATCGAATCCTCCAGGGGACTCGTCATGGCGGAGGCGATCATGATGAAGATGACTGAGAAGGGAATCGGAAGACAGGACGCGCACGAGATCGTCCGTTCCGCATCCATGATCGCAGAGGACGAGGAGAGGCAGCTGGTAGATGTGCTCATCGAGAACAAGGACCTTTTGGCACGTATGCCCGAGGCTGAGATCCGTTCTGCGATGGATCCAGCGAACTACACCGGTGGTGCCAAGGAGATCGTCGACATGATGGTCGCCGAGGTCGAGTCCGTACTCGGACAGAAGGTGTGAACATGATGACTGAGGCCGAGAGGTTCAATGTGCTCGTCTACCTATGCATAGGTGCGGTAGTCGGACTGGCACTCAGCGGTCTGTTCGTGTACATGAGCGGAAATCCGTTCTTCTGGGTCTTCCTGCCGATCGCGATCGTCCTGGTCTTCGCACAGGGCTTCATCAGGACGAAGAAGGATTTGGATTGATACGGATGGTCATTTGACCATCCATCTCAATCATTTTTTCAGAAAAGTCTGTTTCCCGCTTCCGGTCCAGGTGCGGAGGTGTAGATCTCCGTGATCCTCATCTTTACGAGGTTCTTCGCCGGATATTTCTCGGATTTGAAGTGTGCGATGGAAACGGCGTTCTCATAGTCGTCACCCTCGTTCTCGATGGTGACGGTTCCCTTGAACTGGAATGCGCCCTTTCCTTCCGGAGTCCACACGGCGACGGATGCGACAGGGTTCTCGCAGAGGTTCGCCAGGGTCTTGTTCATGTAGTTGTCGATGAACCAGATCGTCTCCTTATCCTCTTGGAGGTATACCATTCCCATTGGTGCCACGTTGGGGACACCGTCTTTGGATGCGGTCGCGAGGTAGAACACCTTGACATCTTTCATGATGTCTTCCATTTCCTGTGTGATTTTCACCATGTGTGGAGGACAATCTCGTAGACTTATATACATATCCGTTGTCCAGTGTACATGGTTCTCGGTCGTGTTCGTGATGTCCTGTCGGATGAGAGGACACTCTACGGACGTCAGACCGAGTTGGACATAGTTCGCGGAATATCCGTTTCCTGATGGTCGGATCACATGTATTCAATCAGTTCTCTCCGGTATCGGTTACTTCCGGGGAAGCGGTCGGCCTGTTCGAACGGATCTCCGATCTGATTGGGGCGTTCCAGGGTGGCGCACAGTGTTTCATGATGGTCATGGGCATGTTGTTGTTCTTCTCCACGAAACCCTTGGGAAAAGGATTGGTCCGGAGAGGGCTGGCACTCATACTGTTCGGTTTCGCTGTCGAGGTACTGAGACTTCTTCCGGGATTGGTGAACTTCGCCATCACCGGTGATTTCGTATCATTCTATCCGGAGTATTCCCATGCCGAGGATTGGCAACTGATGGTGGTGACGCTGTTCTGGCAGGACATCATGATATTCGCGGGAATGGTCCTGGTGTTCCTGGGAATCGTGATCAAATTCAATGTGCCAGATAAGTTCGTGGTGATCATTCTGGCATCGATGATGGTAGCCAATACCTTCCTATCCGGGATGGATACCGGGAACGATGCGTTGGACATATTTCTCGGTTATTTCTGGGGAACAACCATATTCGATGGTACCATGACCACATCCAGATATCCTTTCCTATCATGGATCGTATATCCCGTAGCTGGGTATCTGATTGGCAACCGTTTGGTGCGTTGTACTGACAAGTATCTGTTCTACAAACGTCTGGGTCTTATTTTCTTCATATTGTCTGTACCGTTGACGGTGATAGGTGTATTCACGGGTATGTTCGATACAGGTTTCACAGGATTGAGGTCATACCATCAGGGAATATTGGTCAATCTGTGGTGTATGCTGTTAGCATTAGATTGGATCGTTCTGGTGTATCTTGTATCATTGAAGGTACCGGAAAGGTGCCTGGCACATTCCATAAGGTGGGGTAGGAACGTCATGAGGATCTATGTACTTCATTTCGTGATATTGGCGATCGTGATACAGTTCCTTCCATTGACGTTGGACGTCTTCGGGTGTATCGTTACATTCCTGGTACTGTTCGCGGTATCGGATATCCTCGCCTCCAGGTTCTTTTCTCCTGATGATGGCGGGGTCGGTGACCCCTAGGTTTATATCTGTCGGCGAGATAACGGTGTTATCCGGGAATTTCTCATGGGCAAGTAGATCAGCCCGGTAGATCGCTACGTTCGCAACGTAGATGTCGCGAGTTCAAATCTCGCCTTGTCCACTCATAATCAATGACCCAGATCTCCGGGATTTGAGCACGGTTACGATTTTCGTGGATTTCGCTACGGTTTCCATCGGATCACTCCCACATGGCCTCAACTTTCTCGATGGCTTTCACGTTCTTCCTGCGGCCGTAGAAGGTCTCCGTGGTCTTGGTGGAGGAGTGTCCCATCAGCACCGACACGGTCTCGATGTCGATGTCCTTGTCCAGATATCTCTGACCGAAGGTGCGTCTGCACTCACGGAGATCGAATTTCACTCCGACCTCCTTCTCCACATAGACCTTCATGTTGCGGATACCGTTGCTGGAAAGGTGTTCTCCCCTGTTGGACACATGCTGTGAGACGAACAGTGCCTTGGACTCGATACCGTGTTCTCCCAACCATCTCTCGCGAGCAGCTATGTACTTCGAGATCAACGGTCTGATCATCGGTGGTATTGGAACGGTACGTGGCATACCGTAGGTCTCCTCACCCTTGATGTGGATGATGTCGAACCTCCAGATCACCGTGTTCAGGTCCTCGAGGTTGGCGAACCTGATCTCCTTGTTCCTGGTACCGGTACAGATGCACATCAGCACTAAGGTGTATGCACGATCTGTTCGAAGAGCATTATCAAAGACTCAGTAACAGGTTCTTCAGAGGTAGCAGGGATCCAAACGAACATGATACGGTAGAGAACTACGGAATCAAAATCTATCCATTAAACAAAGAATGAAGTGTACGGTGGAGTTGAGAGGCCGAGGGGCCACAATCCCTCCACCAGAGCCGCCCATTTGCAGCTCAGTGAATATCCACTGAGCTTCAAACTATTAAAAACCTCTGAATTACGATTTTTTGACATTGCAATACTGGTTATGTGACCGTCAAATGTTGATTCCGCACATACTACATATCATAATATATATTGAAAATAATTACATATGATAGGTATATTTCTATGAAGGATCTCATCAGGACCATTCGATCCTCAGCAGGGATGAATCAGGAAAGATTCGCATCCGTATTGGGTACGACTCCTCTATCTATCAACCGTTGGGAGAATGGGAAGACCATTCCAAACCGTATGGCACAGATGCAATTGTACAATTTCTGCAAGGAACATGACATCGATGTGATCGGATCGATCATGGATTCGAACTCGTGGTCTGGTTCCGATGACAAGGTCATCCTGTACCACGGGTCCAAGAAAGGTATCATCGGAGATATCGCCCCCATCAGTCGTGGGGAATGCGATTTCGGAAGTGGATTCTACATGGGCACCGATGTGCTCCAACCGTTGACGTTGATCTGTAACGAGGAGAGGCCGAAGCTCTATGCGGTCGAACTCGAAATGACGGGGTTGAAGGTGTTGAACATGGATGTCGGTATCGATTGGGCCATGCTCATAGCATATCATCGTAAGGAGATGGAGAATGTCAGAGGTACACCCATCTACGAAAGGTATGCACACATGTTGGATGGGTACGATGTGGTGATCGGGCATATCGCGGATGACCGTATGTACACCGAACTCTCCCGTTTCTTCAATAAGTCACTCACCGACGTCGCACTCGTGAACTGTCTCTCGGCCCTGGACCTGGGAAGACAGTATGTGGCCATCAGTGAGAGGGCCTGTGAACGGATCAGGGTCCTGAACGAGACGTCCCTGTCCCAATTGGAACTCCTGCTGCTCAGGGATATGAGTATCCAAAGGAGGAAGGAAGGTATCGCCCTGACCGAAAGGATGGAGGTCAGATACCGCAGGGAGGGGAGGTATTTCGATGAGATCCTCGAGGGTGATGTCCCATGAGCAGATCGTTGCTGCTTGCGTTGTGCGATGTACAGGGCCAGTTGTTCGAACTCTCCGCGGAACGCGGATATGACAGTGAGTCCTTCATCAAGGCGTACATGACATCGCAGGTATCGGCCGATATGGACAAGGAGTTCCATCATGTGCAATGGGCCGGTAAGGCGTACATACTGTCCCGTATGGAGGATGAGGTTGCCGATAGATTGAGTAAAGGCGGCGAGGTCTACGACAGGGATGTGCTGCATTGGATTGGGTACATCTACCGTTATTGGAACCTACATACCGGGGAGAGCAGTCGTGATATCCATAGGATGGTGCCTGCCAAGGTTATGAGGGTAGCGTATCCGATGTATCATACCATGGGGCCCGAGATGGCGATAGACAGGCTGAAGGAAATACATTCACGGTCACGTAAATGAGGATCGTTCTTTGATGATCTATCCGTCGTGCTGAATGTATACAGTTAATGTGTGGCTGATATCCACTATAATAGTGTCGTCCATTTATGGTCTTAAATAGAGAGCCATTTTTTGAATTCCTTTCCTGTGGTAGTATGGCATCAGAGGATATCGATCTTGTAAGGTCGCTGTCCAGTCATGTGGATGACGATGCCTTCGAGAAGGAGGTCCTGAGGTATGTCCTGCGCGACAGGTCGCGTGATGAATTCATGGAGGACGTGATCCGCTCCATCAGGTACGTACTTGAAGACAACTACTATGATCGTGAGGCGTACGATGATAAGGAACTCCTTGAGGGGATGGTGTTCTACGTGAAAGATGATTTTCAGTACATCGATCTCCTATTCTCGCTAGGTAAGGATGGTCTGGCGATCAGGGAGATGAACCTCCTTGCGGATGCCATAACGTTCGCACAGACTGAGAGGTCCTGTAAGAAGTACGGACGTTTCCTCAAAGGCATGGAGATCGACCTCCGTGAGCACATAGATTCGGGTGATCCGAAGAAGTGGTTCGATCATTCCCGCATATCAAGAAGCTCTATTGCATCCTTATCTGATGGGTGTTGCTCGTATGATACGGATGATGACCTTCCGCATTCGTCACAGACGATGGTAGCATCGTGTGGTCCCTATGATACGTATCATGAGGAGGATATCCCTTATGAAGTGGAGGCGATCGCTGAGGATCTGATGCAATATCTCCCACCAGAGATGTTGGATGAGATACTTGATTGTCTCATCTACGAGGATTATGATGAACTCCGCACACTTATCAGGGGGGTTGTCCTAGAGGATTTTAACTATGAATACAGAATCATACCCGCATTCTTCAGTGCAATGGGTGCATTGTTCAATCACCTTTTCAATAATGGATTCTGTGATGATGTGGAGATTCAAAAGTATCTGACGGATAACGTTCCGATTGTGACCGAGTATCTCAGATCAGAATTAACTAGGGAGCTCACACTGATTCCATTGATGGAGGCCTTGGACATGCACAACGATGTGGTAAGATTCCTAAGCGGATTGACGAAACAGATCGATACCGATATCAGAGAACACAGATTCATGTACGATTATTTCGCCAAAGGTATGTCATCCCTTTCCAAAACCATGCACAGGGCGATCTCCAAACGTGATCCCACCGTATGGATGGATGGGAGCCTTTTAAAGGATCTGAGGAAGAGGTACGAGTACCTCTGAAAACCGATTCCACATTCTGGGCACCCAAGGGCCTCCATTTGGGTGCCCCTTTCCTTTTAGCTTGATTTTAGAATGGGTCAAAGACACGTCTCCAAATTGCGTGAAGGGTTCATTGAAAGGGTTACGCAATTCCCAGAATGGGGCATTAGGATCGATTCGAATCGAGATAGAATCCAAATCGATTGCCGTATCATGTAGACGCTCTCCCTATGTACGCGTAACCAACGACCATATGGGCCCTTTTGATTGTATGTATGAGGTCATAATGATCAATCTGGATCATCTTTCTTGGATGCTTCCTTCCATAGATGCGATCACATCTCGACCGGAGTTTCCCTAGCTTATACGGTGCTCCAATCTTGGATTCGATGTCATGTCGAAGGTTTATGATGTATGACATCATCACCGTGCCATAGTACCAGGTGACCTACCATGTCCTGTTTGGAGGATGAGATCTCAAGATTGATGGGCAAATGCATAGGTTGTAGCATATGCACCGATCATTGCCCTTCCCATAGGCATGGTGGTCTGGATCCCCATAAGATGATGACCCAGAGGAGGGGGATATCCTGGATTGTATCATGTGTGGTACATGTTCCAGGGTATGTGACAGTACGGATCCGCTGACAGTTATGAAGTCCCTCATGTATCTGAGGAGGAAGGGCGAGTTCCCCGATCATTTCGAAAGGACTGGGTATATACATCCGATGGAGGACTGCCCTTCCAGGTACGAATTGGATCCATCCTGGGATTTCGAAGGGGTCCATATCAAGCCCGGATGCGTCATCAAGGCCAAGGCCCCCTTCTTGGAGTATGCATCGGCCGTCGCCCTGAGGTCGATCGGACTCAGATGTCTGGAACTGGAGGGTAACGGTTGTTGCATCCGTCCGGCACAGTTCATGGCAATGTCAGTGGAGGACAAGGTCTCCTACAAGAGGGACATGCTCGCCAACGCTTCCGGAAATAGGGTGCTGGATCTTTGTCATGGTTGTAGCGAGGAGATGAACTCCTCGTCATTGGATGTCGAGAATGTGATACACCTCCTCCATGAGAATCTGGACAGGTTGCCGAGGTTGGATAAGTCCTTATCTGTAGCCATAGAGCCAGGCTGTCAGGCGGAACACCTCCTGTCGGAGATGAGGGAGGTCGTCGAGGCCATCGGCTGTACCGTCATCAACTATAGGATCTGATGTTGCGGCAAGGACACCCGTGTATCATCCTCGTTGATGAGGGAGAGGATGGAGGAATGTTCCGGTTGCGATGTGATTGTGGTCGAACGATCCGTCATCGTACGGTAGGGAATGCATGTCACCGACATCGCACCGGATGTCAAGATCTAGGTCCGATACCCTCTTCCTCAATTCATCGACCGCATATTCCGATGAATCGAACGCGGTAACCTTCAGACCGTGACTGGCGAACAGGATCGAATGTCTGCCCAATCCGCAGCCCAGGTCAAGAACGCTCCCGTTCCTGTTCCATACGTCGGCATAGTAATGACCCTCCTCGGAGGGTTCGTTCCATCTTTCGATATCCTTTACGGATTTCCAATCCCAGGAGTTCGATAATCCGCTCTTGTCCATTCGAATCCAATCCATGGCGATTACTGGCCCCATCCGTCCAACAAGGACGACAGTACCGGTATTATGCATCCTGTAAGGACCTCGTATCCGGGATGTGTGAGGTGCGCACCGTCCGTGGTGTACTCCGAACGTATCTGGCCCGTGGTCTCGTCGAACAACGGTGTGTAGAGGTCCACGAAGGTACAACCGTGCTTTGCCGATAGTCTATGTAAGAACACGTTGTTGTAGGCAGCGAGCTGGTTTTTGTGTTCCCAGTCCATTCCCATGGATGTGAGGGAACAGATCACCAATTCCGTTCTTGGACAGTTATCCTTGATCTTGACGATGATGTCCTCGTAGTTGGTGAGCATGGAGTCCATGTTGTTTCCGCCGATCAGAAGTACCACGACCTTCGGTTTGAGGTTGAACACCGATATGTCCAACCTCTCCTCCAACCATATGGTGTTGTCACCGCCTATTCCGCGATTGGTGGCCGTTATGCCGGGGTAGTACCTCGCTATGTCACATCCGTCGGTGAGACTGTCCCCGATGAACGCTACGTCCATCTCGTAGTCATCGTACATCAGATTCTCTTCCTGGTACATGACGAGTTTCTGTGCATGGTATTCTCTGAATGCGGCCTCGGCCCTATCCCTCTCCCTTTGGGTTTGGATGTCGTCGTAGATGTGTGCCGCGCCTATGGTGCACATCACGATGGCAGCAACAATTGCGATGGAGATGAGAGCGTTCCTCTTCCTGTCTGTACCGTTGGGGGACATCGGATGTCGTATGTCTTTTCAAATTAAAGGCCTCTTCGACACTTTGTGTGGGCCGGCGGTTTTTATGATGAAGGTTCTGTCGAAGAGGTCGGAGAACCATTTATTTCACAGGAATGCGATGTATTTCGCATGAGCAGGAGTGCGGAGAAGCTATTCACCAAGGCCCTGCACCTATCGGATCCATGGGAGGTTTTCTCGGTGAACATCGATGACACCGAGACCAGAGGGGATATCACATCCTGGAAAGAGAGCACTGGATGGATGGTTGAAGGAGAGGAAGACGACTCTTTGAAATTATAGGCGATTCTTGAAACGATTCGAAACCATTTTCCAAATATTTTTGATATATTGAAGACTTTTATTATCATAGCCTCATAATCTTATTGTACCCTAATTTGGATGGATGAAAAGTATTTTTAAGTTTGATGTATACGTTCAATCACACACCGGTGTACGGCTATAACCACGCGCAAGAGCGAGTGAGAGTGTGGTTGTACACCACTCACATTCTATACGATTTATACCCCAAATATGTGACTGCCATCCTCAGATTCGAGAGCAGATGCTTACGTTGGAGTCTCGTGAATCCGATGTGGATAGGACACCCTCATCATCGAGATTGATCATCTGTTCCTCAGTGTCCTCGATGTGTCTAACGACTCTTTTCAATCTCTCCGGGTCATTGATCTCCTTTAGAGGTCTCTTTATACGGTGTTCTGAATCCGATGATAAATCGAATTCATGGTGCTTTTGCAATGTGAAATCCATTATTGCGATAGTTTTTCTATTTGAATGTGCACCGGATGTCATGGTCAAGGTTCCGGTTTACGAATCAGATTTGCTCCATGAGATTTCGATGGGTGAATCCAATACGCTGGAATTCAAATCGGATATTTCCTCTGATCATAAACGGTTCTTAAAATCAGTGGTCGCCTTTGCCAATACCAGAGGTGGAAGATTGATATTCGGTGTCAGGGATGATGGAACCATCATCGGGATACCGGATGAATCGATCCATGTTACAAGGGATGCGATTACAGATTCAATATACAAATCATGTGAACCGCCGATAATGCCGGATATTTCCATATGCACATTACAGGGAAAGAATGTTCTTATCGTGGAGATCTATCCGATGGACCTCGTTCCATATCACTTAAAATCGGAAGGTGTTGAACACGGTACGTATATAAGGGAAGGTGGCACCTCTGTTCCTGCAGATAGATTCACATTGAAATCCTTGAGACTAAGGGGTAGCAGACAATCTTTCGATAAGATGGAGTTGCCATCCTTTGATATCGATGAATCTATCGTGAATGATCTTTGTAAACGTTTATCGAAGTATAATGTTCCTATTACTCCGATGAAGTTGGAGAATATGGGTGTCGTGAAGAGATATGGTGAAAGATACGTAGCAACCAATGGATTCGCGCTATTGACAGAAAATCCATTCCCATATGCATCCGTGAACTGTGTCAGGTTCCGTGGTGATAAGAACATCTTCATCGAGGACAGTTTGGATCTTGAAGGAGACATCATATCTCAGGTCGAAGGTGCGTTAGGATTCGTTCTGAAGCATATGAACCTCCGCTCGAATATCGACGGTCTTGTCAGACAGGATACATATGAGATTCCGCAGGCTGCGATCAGGGAAGCAATAACCAACGCGGTACCTCATCGCGAATATTCAATGGAAGGTCGGTCCATATTTGTCAGGATTTTCGACGACCACATAGAAGTTGATTCTCCGGGTATACCATTGGGTTTGGATCTCAATGATGTTGCTGCCGGTCGTTCCAAGATAAGGAACGAATCTATCGCATCCGTATTCAAAGCCATAGGTTTCATAGAGAAATATGGTACTGGCATCTGTAGGATGTTGGAACTTTGTGATGAATATGGGGTAAAGGCACCCGAATTCACCGAATATAAGGATAATTTGATCGTCAAATTCTTCAGACCCACATATTCTGCCAATGATTCCGGTAATTCTGAGATAGAACATACAATATCTGGATTGGAGCCTTTGGATCAGAAGATCGTTATGGTGATGTACCAGAATCCTGAAATATCGATCAAAGATCTTTCAGAACACATAGGTATCTCCTATAGGACAGGTCAAAGACACGTTTCTAAATTACGTGAGGGTGGATTCATTGAAAGAGTGGGTACACGCAATTCACAAAAATGGGATATTAGAATCGATTTGAATTAGGAATAGGGTCCAAATCGATTGCCATGTCATGTAGACGTCATCCCCGTGTCATGTAGACGTCATCCCCGTGTCATGTAGACGTCATCCCCGTGTCATGTAGACGTCATC
>SUSY01000036.1 GCA_015063185.1 Thermoplasmata archaeon | reverse complement strand
GTGGACTTGTCGACCTTGTAGGTGTCTGGGGTGACTTCTCCTCCGACGATCGCTTCTCCGAGTCCGTATCCTGCCTCGATGACGATCTCCTTCGCTCCGCTGTTGGGGTCGACGGTGAACATGATACCGGAGACTTCGGAGTTGACCATCTTCTGAACGACTACTGCGAGTTTGACGTCCTCGTGTGCATATCCCTGTTTCTCACGGTATGCGATCGCTCTTGCAGTGAAGAGGGAGGACCAACATTTGATAATCTTGTCGAAAAGATCCTCTTCGCCGTGGACATTGAGGTAGGTCTCCTGCTGTCCTGCGAAGGATGCGTCGGGGAGGTCCTCTGCGGTAGCGGAGGATCTGACTGCTACGAATCCGACCTTTCCCTTAGGGAACAACTTGTTGTAGCTCTTGATAATTTCATCCTTGAACTCTGCAGGGATCTCGATCTGTTCGAATTTCTCCCTGATGCGGTTGGCGACATCGGTGAGGGACTGGTCCGAGGTCCTGTCTATGGACGCAATCTCGGAGTTGATGAAGTCCATGATGTTGCCGTTCTCAAGGAAATAGTCATATGCTGCGGTTGTGAGTACGAATGCGTTGGGGACGGGGAATCCAGCCATGGTGAGTTCACCGAGATTGGCTCCTTTTCCTCCAACGATTGGGATGTCGGTCACACGCAGTTCGTTTACATCAACGATTTTCTTCATTTTTCAATCCCCATGGATTAGAAGATGTTTGTGCACCATCCGTGCGATTGGTCAAGCATCGTCGTGGAGTATAATAGTCTTTCCCGTAATTGGGCAAAAAGATAAATTATTTTATTTTAAACTAAATCAATAGTTAAGTAAATGATGTTTTACTTAATGATATTCGTATGGATCTGTAGATTATTGTCCTTTGAGTCTCGGAATGGATAGATGTAGAAGTTTCAACTAGGTGTCTGGACGTTCTACCACAATGGGTGGTATGGTGACATCTTTCGGAATATCATATGGTGTCATGATTATGCAATCAAGGATAACTTTCGCAAGCACTTTCTAGCCCAAAGGTTTCCACCCTTGAACTAGGAAGGCATTGTTTTCATTTCTATCAATAAAGGTATGGTTTGATCAGATTCGTCCATACGGTGAGGCCTGCATGGTTAAGGTGTATGCCATCGTCACTGTAATCGCGGATCAGGTGGTTGTTATCATCCGCTACCAATGTGAAAAGGTCCAGGTATGTTGCCCTCTTCTCCTCTGCAAGTTGACATATCTTCTCGTTCACACTCATGATCTTGGGAGTAGTATGGTCGATCCTTATGCTTGTATATTCCTCCAATTGTGAATTTTGTGGGATGATGGACATGCAGTAGAGTTCTACGCCCGGTAGATTGGCGTAGATCCCATCAACGATATGGGTATACCTGTCTATTATTACGTCCTCCCTAAGTCCGCCGTTGATATCGTTGGTACCGATCATGAGAACCACGATGGAGGGTTCGATGTCATAAAGCGAAATCTTGATACGATTGAGAACGCCAGTTGTACTGTCGCCACTGATGCCACGATTGTAGCATTCTAAGGGGAGGTCCGCATAATGGTCCTCAAGCACATACAGGTCGGTTATGGAATCGCCGATGAACACGATCTGACCTTTGGACAGATTAGCATTCTCTGTCGAGAATGATTGACATTTGCTGTCGTAGTAGCTTTGTACGTTTCTGTTGTCGTTTACCAATTCATTGGTCTCGAGCACGGTGGACACAGCCACTATAACGAGAACGATGGCCATGGCAAGGAATACTATTTTGATGTTTTGAGGTCCGGCATCTTTCATCGTATCTTTCCAGATATAGTATCTCTATGAGATGATGACGTAAAACCATTGACCTCCATGTTCCTTCGATATTCCGGGTAGGTGATGCTCATGGAACGGCTATTTGCTTGATCGTTCTCTTGGATTCATCGTTGTGGATTCTGAGAGGATTTGCACAAGAGGCAGGTTAAAATATCTGGTGGGATTTCGGAAAAGACTGACGTCTTAAGCCATTGAAATTGAAAAAGTGGCTGACAGCGTGCTCGTGTTCCCGTACGCTTGCGCAATACAGTACAGACGTGTACGCGGGCGGACTTTACTGCCGGGTTCGGAATGGGACCGGGTGTGACCCCGCCGCTATGGCCGTCAGACCAAAACTTGCAATACACTTCTAGTATATAATTGTTATGTCTGTACTTTTTTTTGGATTCTGATCGATTAGCATTAAATCCGTGTAAAAAATGGATATTTTATCAATATCTATTCAACGAGTACCGATCACATCGGGTGTTACTCCACCTATAAAATGTTCCGACCTAGTAACACTAATTTCAATTTTAGTAACAAAGATATTTATTACACAGAGTGATAGTGAAGAACAATGGAGTCAAAGGTCTCATCATTGGCAATTGCTCTCGTCGCATGCATTCTGTTAGGTGCGATGGTTCCTTGTCTTTCTGAGGATGTCGATGCGGAATATCATTTGACTGTCACGGATGGGATGGGACATATCTATGATTTAGATAGGATTCCTTCAAAGATTGTAACGATCGGGTCTGGCCTCACTGCTACAGCGATAGAATTGGATCTCCTAGACAGGATGATCGTATGTGATAGGTATTCCGTTCTCGACAATCATGAGTTATTCAACGACTTGAGGAACAAAGTGAACAATGATGAGATTCGTGCAAATGGTTCCGCATATAGCACAGGTTTGGAGTCCATCAAGATAGATATATGGACGATGACAGAGGAATTCGATCTTGCAGAAGGAAAGGATGTCTATGATGTGGCAATATTCATCACAGGTCTTCCTACTTCGTTGAATTTCCTTTATGAGGACCTTACCAACTCGAGATACAACTACAAATATGTCTTCTGTTGGGATGATATCGATTCATATGATAGTCTGGTGGATTTGGTCAGGACAATGTCCCTTGTTATGAAGGGGGAGGTGGACGAGCATGTCACACAGATGACGGAGATCCCAACATTCATTGATACGATTCTATCTGCCACACCTGATCTGAAGGTTCGTGATGCATTCTATGTGACATATTCGGGAGGGGAGTTGAAGGTAGGTAATGAGGGATCCTTGGCAAATTCCATGATATCTGCTGCAGGAGGACACTCTATCACTACCGATACCTCCAAGGCAAAGACCTATGCTATTAACATTCCAAGATTATTGGAGGATCACGGTTCGGACGTTGTGATATTCGTCGATAATGTTCTAGCATCCAACGAGTCCAATATGGATGTCTTGAGGAAGGCGTTAGGCGGACGGGACGTAACATTGGTGAGGTTGGATCCTTTATGGAACAACTATTGCGTAGAAAGCATGAACGGTGTATGGGCGATGGCGTGTGCAATGTACCCAGATCATTTTGAAGGTGAGGTGCCGTTCATGGACAATGACTATGAGGAGGATACAGGTATATACATCATCGCAGGATTGGTTGGAGCAGCGATGATTGCCGTATTGGCATTCCTGTATTTCAAAACTTAATTATTAAGAGAAGAGAGTCTGATCAAATGGGAGATAATGCACGAAAGACAACCATGGTGATTGTGGCACTATCGATCATCGCTTTAGTATGTATTTACTTGGATCTTTCGTGGATCTCTGGTAGAGAGGGCTATCCGCTAAGCGAGGTGATAGATACCATGTTCGGCGGAGGTACGTTGACATCCCAGTCCATCATACTCGATACCAACGCACCTCGTGTGGCCATCGGTATTTTCGTGGGAATGGGTCTTGCAATCGCAGGATGTGCAATGCAGGCCGTCTTCAGGAATCCTCTTGCATCCCCCTACATCCTCGGTCTCTCATCGGGTGCATCGGTCGGTGCGGCAGTCTCCATGCTCTTCACGATCCCATTCATTCCGATGGGTATCGTGACACCCGTTCTGGCATTCATAACCTGTTTCCTGACCATGGTTCTCGTTTACAGTATGTCCCGTATCGGTGGTACTGTCAGAACCGAGTCCTTGATCCTTTCTGGAGTAGCCGTATCTTCGCTCCTGTCCGCCATCGTATCCTTCCTCACCTATATCGCCGGTGACAAGTTGGAGGGGATTGTCTTCTGGTCCATGGGTAACCTCAACAATGCCGATTGGAGTGAGATCGCATTCATTGCACCGATCATACTGGTTTGTGGCGTCCTTCTGGTCACACAGGCCAAAGGGTTGAATGCGATGATGTTAGGTGATGTGCACGCATTGGATCTCGGAATCGATGTCAGGAGGACAAGGTTGTTCGTGCTCATCCTGTCCACGGTCATCGTGGCCGCAGCCGTGTCATTCACAGGTGTGATAGGTTTCATAGGGTTGGTCATTCCCCATATACTCAGAATCCTGCTCGGCCCCGATAATCGCGTCATAATGCCTCTCAGTATGTTCGCAGGCGCATCGTTCGTATTGATCTGTGACTACCTCTCCCGTATCCTCATTCCGATGTATGGCACATTGCCAATCGGGGTCGTCACCGCATTGATCGGTGCGCCCGTGTTCATCTATCTCCTCATCAGCAAGAAGAAGGAGGTGGGTTGGAATTGACGTCGTTGGAAGTCCGTGACCTGAAGTACCTGTACGATAAGCACATCGTCCTGGATGGTGTGGACCTGAAAATCAAGGAAGGCGAGGTCCTGGGTATCCTGGGCCCCAACGGTTGCGGTAAGACCACGCTTCTCCGTAACCTGAATAAGAACCTGTCTCCGAACGGAGGTTGTATTCTCCTCAACGATATGGATATGCAATCCATACAGAAGAAGGACGTGGCTAAGGAGATCGCGGTCGTTCCGCAGACGAATGAGATCCACTTCTCATTCACGGTACGTGATATCGTAGCGATGGGAAGGATGCCGTTCCAGAGGATGATGGGCGGTGAGACCCATGAGGATAGAAGGATTATCGATGCCGCAATGGAACAGACGGGCGTGATGAAGTTCGCGGACCGTCACATCAACACCATGAGCGGTGGAGAGAGACAGCGCGTTATAATAGCCAGAGCAATCGCACAGACTCCCAAGATCATCCTGATGGATGAACCTACGTTGCATTTGGATATCAGCATGCAGTTCGATGCGTTGAACCTAGTGTACAAACTGTCCAGGGAGAAAGGACTCACCGTTGTGATCGTATCCCACGATCTGGGTATGGTGGCTAGGTACTGTGACAGGATCGTCATGTTGCATGACCATAAGATCCACGCATTGGGAACTCCGCAGGAGGTCCTGACTCCGGAAAACATGAGGGCGGTGTTCAATGTGGATGCGGAGTTGATCTATGACGAGAAGATCGGTAAGCATACGGTCCTACTACATGATTCGTATAACGTGATCTGAATCCCAAGCCACATTCAGATGAGATATAGCGGTATTGCGAGAAGGCCGCCCATGAGTCCCGTGATGCAATTGTTGGCGTATTTGCTGACGATGCCTCTCGTCTCCAGTGTGGCACCGATGATGCTGTCCATGAAGCATCCGATTATTCCGCAGAATGCCGGTATGAGAACATGAATGTCCATTGTTCCAAATATCACAAGATATCCGATAATTGAGAACGATAACGATGCGATCGCGGATGCCAGCGTGCCTCTGACGGACACACCGCCGTCCGTACCTGGGGCGACCCTTTTGAAATTGGTTATGAGCCAGACTTTGGAATCGCTGACTCCGAGCTCACTTGCTGCCGTATCCGCGGCAGCGACAGCGATGGTAGCGATGAAGGCCGTGGACATGACGTCCGTATACCCCTCCATGACGAAATCCATCACTGCGATTATGAGGGGCGGTAGTGCCACACCTATGATGTTCTTCGCACGCCTCTCTCCGTGCGTACCTTCCTGAACGCCCATCTGGGTCTTCTTGGACAGTTTGAAGTTCGTCGCTACGAATCCCAGTATGGCGAATATGACCAAGAGAAAGAGCCAGCGTGTGGAACCGAGGGTACCTATGACGGTACCCATCAGGAAGGCCGCGGTCGCACCCCCTGGTGTGAGGAGTCCGACATGGTGGCATACCTTACCGAGTAGAGCAGATAGCACCAGGGATACTGTGATGTCTATCAGCAGGTCCTCCATAGGATCACTCGTTGATCTCGGTGATTATCTCGGTGGCGTATTCGACGGCCTTATCCTTATCTGACAAGGGGTAGAACATGACCTTGCCCTGTGGGTAGAGGGTGACCTCCATCTCGTTCCACTGGGACACGGTCATCATCTCATCGAATGATTTTATCTCGCCTCTGGATTCCAATACGGAACGTGCTTTTTCCATATCAAGGGACATGACGTCACGGGATGTGCACATGAGCGCTTTGCCGCCACAGAGTCTTGTAATCTGAAATCTCATGATAGCATCCTGTCAAGCAATTCGTTCACAGATGCACGGAACTCATCCAGTGTACCTTCGTTGACGATCAGTTTGTCGGATAGCACTATGGTGTCTGCGAGACCCCATCCGATCTCCCTGTTGTCTCTGGCCCTGAATTCGTCCACGTTTTTCGGTGCATCGTCTCTGCCCCTCATCACCAGTCTGTCATATCTGATGGAAGGGGAGGTATGGATGGCAACTATATTGACATCATCCGTTAACCCGCGGTATGCATCCACTTCATCGAGACTCCTGCATCCGTCCACAAGGTAGACCTCGCCATTCATCCTTTCGAGTGCTCTTTTGGCCCAGATGTTGTACCCGTACCTTTCCCTCTCGATGTTGGCGAACTGTCCCAGATTGAGGTCCGCATCCTCAGGACCTCTTTGTGGGTAGAGTTCACGGACCAGGTCCCCCATCCTGATGAATGGGATGTCCCTGTCCACTGCAACATTGAGGAATTCCTCCTTGCCCGCTCCGGGCATACCTGCGATCAAGATCAGTTTCATGGAATCATAGCAGGTTGTCGGAGATGTTCACGAGCGTCCTGTCGCAGTATGCGCACCTGAGGGACACAGGGTCCCTGGAGATGACGACAAACTCCGTCTGGATGGGCTCACCCATGTTGGTGATACAGTGTGGGTTACTGCATTTGGCGATCCCACAGACATGGTCCTCTATGTGCACTGCACGTTTTTCGGACACCACGAAGTCACGGATGATGGAGATCGTTGCGTTGGGGGAGATCAATGCGATCTTGTCAACGGAATTCTTGTCGAGTTCCCTGTCCTCGATCTTGATGATGTCCTTGAATCCGTTGTTCTTGGCGGATGAGACGTGCATTCCGACACTGATGGTGGAATTGATGGTCGTCTCGTTCACGTTCAGGATCTTCAGGACATTGAGTGCCTGTCCTGCTGTAATGTGGTCGATGACTGTACCGTTTCTGATGGGTGCGATTGCGAAATCATCCATTTACAACTCACCTCCAAGGATGGAGCAAAGGAGTGCCATTCTAACGGGGATTCCGTTGAATGCCTGTTCGAAGTACTTCGCGTGCTCGGTATTGTCCACTTCGGGAGCGATCTCGTCGATCCTTGGGAGGGGGTGCATGACGATCATGTCCTTCTTTGCCTCCCTGAGCATGGCGTTGTCGATCCTGTAGGTTCCTGCCACCTTGTCGTATTCGGCAGGGTCGGGGAACCTTTCCTTTTGGATCCTGGTCACGTAGAGGACATCCGCATCGGAGATGACGTCCTCTAAGGATGCGGTCTGCACGGGGGTGCATCCCTTGGACTTTAGGTGTTCGACGATGTCCTCCGGCATCTGGAGGGATTCGGGTGCAACGAACGTGAGTTTGGCACCGAACATGGTCAATGCATCTACGAGGGAATGAACGGTTCTGCCGTACTTGAGGTCCCCGACCATCGCGATGTTGAGTCCGTCAAGCGATTCCTTCGATCTTTTCATGGTGAAGAGGTCGAGAAGGGTCTGAGTAGGATGTGAACCAGCTCCGTCACCAGCGTTGATGACCGGGTTCTCGGAAACATTGGCCGCAAGTCTCGCAGCTCCTTCGTACGGGTGTCTGAGGACGATGACATCACAGTACGCATCCACCATCCTGATTGTGTCTGCCAGTGTCTCTCCCTTGGAGATGGATGTGGCGGATACCTGTGAGACATCGATGACATCGGCACCGAGCCTGTGTGCAGCACTTTCAAAAGAGAGTCTGGTTCTGGTGGATGGTTCAAAGAAGAGGTTACCGACTATTCTGCCATCGAGCATCTTGGATCTCTTCTCGCCTTTTGCGATCGGGATCATCTCTTCGGAAAGGTCGAGGATGGTCTCGATCTGTTCTCTGGAAAGGTCCCTGATTGAGACGATGTCCTTGTCGTAGAATTCCCTGTAGTCCATGATAGGTCTATCGCACACACGACTTTTAACCTTACCGTGTGGGTAAGGAATGGGTGCGAATGTGCCAGATTTCAACGGTATTCATTATCGTCATTATTTTGATGAAATTGGTCGGAATTGTATGTTTCACGTGGTGCTGTGAGCATCAAGGTATAATACACGCACGCGATTGTCGGTGGCATGCTTGACGTAAACTACCGCTCTTTTAGAGGCAGGGTATGCGAATACAGGGATGGCGACATCTCCATCACCACACCTGCGGTCATCCGTACGGTCTCGGGACCATGCGATGATGGCATCCATATCCTCGTGGAGAATGGTACGAGGTTTTATGTCAACAACGGAATCAGGTATCCGCTCGATGTGTCCCAGATAAAGTCCACTTCCTTCGGACTCTATAAGGGTGATGTGACTATGTGCGGTGAGAAGGTGGCGGCAGTGAGGCTCCCCCTTCCAGATAAGATGGAGCTTCCGGAGACCGTCGAGATGGTCCTGTTGACCAATGCATATGATCTCAGGAACAATGCCAGAGCATTGGTTGATGTCGTGATCAAGTTGCGTGAGGCCATTGGATACAATGTCGTACTTGGATTCCTGGGCATCGCTGAACCGTCGACTCTGGCCCTTCTCGCGTACATGGGCGTAGATGTATTCGACGATTCCCTCTGTAAGGTACTCGGGTCCCGCGGGGTGCGTACGATCCCCGAGGGTCTCATACAGGCATCCGGTGATGTATCTGATATCAATGTGAGCGAACTCCTGAATGAATGTGCCAAGGTCTCTGATTTCATCAAGGGTGGAAGGCTCAGGGAGTTAGTGGACCAGCGTTCATCCTCCTCTCCGATATCGGTCGCCGCACTTAGGGTGTTCGACAGGGTCGGATACGAATATCAGGAGGAATCGGTCAACAATTCCGGTTCCAGATTCTCATGCAATACGACCCAGTCACTTAGAAGGCCAGATGTTCTCAGATACAGGAATACGCTTATGGAGAGATACGTCAAGCCCAAGCACAAGAGGGTCCTTCTCCTTCTGCCGTGTTCCGCCAAGAAACCATATCATACTTCCAAGACTCACAAGAGATTCTCTTTCTCCATCCATGCATCCAACTTCGATACCGTCGTCCATGAGGTCATCGTCACCTCCCCATTGGGTATCGTCCCCCGCGAGTTGGATTGTTTCTATCCTGCGAATTCCTATGACATCCCTGTAACAGGCGAGTGGAAATGTCAGGAGAAGCAGTTTATCAGAGATATGTTGGCACATCTCCTCGAACAGGGCTATGACAAAGTCATCTCCCATCTTGGGGAGGATACCGAGCTCATTGAGGGATTATGTGACGACATCGTGGAGACCGTTGTCGGTGATTCCGTATCTCCCGCATCCTTGAACAATCTCGAGACTGCTCTCAGAGAGGCTACCGAGGGTATGAAGGTTGGGGACTATGCAGAGGATCGTAAGGAGACCATCCGTTCTGTCCTCTGCTTCCAGTTCGGAAAGGAGGTCGCCGATAGGATCATGGATGAGAACACCTTCGGAACCGGAAGGTTCCCGTATTGGAAGATCCAGAGGAACAAGGTACAGTTGGCCATGATGTCCGAGGAGAGGGGGGCGTTCTCACTCACCGTCGATGGAGGGAAAGTGGTCGCTGAGTGTGGAAAGAACATCGTCAATATGATGGACTTCGAATTGAAGGGCAATCTGTTCGCTATCGGTGTGATCGATGCCGATCCCGGAATCCGTATCGGTGATGAAACTGTTGTCATGAAGAACGGTGAAGTCGTCGCTGTGGGTGTTGCAACCATGTCCGGAAGGGAGATGACCGAACTCAAGCGTGGAATTGCGGTGAAAATAAGGCATAAGGCCAAAAAGTGAGTGAAAATAATTCTTTCACTCTTTCACTCACCCCCCACTTTGAACTTTATATGTGAGGAGTGAGATGATGAATCAGAGGCCGAAAAACATCCCCAAAGTCGGCACTCCAGGGGTAGAGCATCTCCCATCATCCCATTTATCGCCGCTCTGCCCCTCACCTCTTTTTCTGGAAGGTTCCGTCCTTCTTCTGACGCACGACCTTTGTGCTCTGATTCTTTGCGAGTTGTTTGGCGTAGGCTTCCGCTTCCAATTTGGTCTTGAAGACCTTGGTGGCTTTGGATGATCCCTCGAGTTTCACCTGCCACCCGCGTTCGTGAGGCAGGACATATTGTTTCTTCACTCTGGTCGTTTTCTTCTCTTCCACGTTGTCATTGATTTCATCTGCCATTTGATCTCTCCCTGTACGGCTTCCGTACTAGAACAATATCAAATTACAGGTATAAACGATTGAGTATGTAGTATTGGAAGATTTCTCTTCAAACCTTGAAAGATGATGTGAATCTTGATCTTTTCCAGGTCCCATCACTGTCTTTGTAGTATGGCACAGGTTCGGATCCATCATCGTTGTATTCCATGACATCGACTATACAGTTGTCACTCCATCTGTTCTTGTACTCTTCGGCCTTCGCGATCGCTTCTTCGAGTGTATCGTATTTGATCGGTCTGAAGGAGGATTGGGAACATTCGGTGTACAGGCGTACGTCGGCTTCGAACCACTTGCTCATCAGAGGTATTAGGCAAGAGCCGTATTTAAAATTGAGATGGGAACATGTAAGTCGAGATGTCTAAAGGGTGATGATTCTGGATAACCATTATCAACATTCACATGATAATGCGACATATGGGCATTTTGGACAGATTCCTTGCTAGGAAGAAGAGGCCGACCATCGAGGCCGAACCGGATATCGATATCGCAGCATTACTCGAGGCAGCCAAGGCAGGGGATGCTGCAGCACAGTTCGAGGTCGGTAGCGCGTATCATAATGGATATGGTGTCCCACAGTCCTATGCGGAAGCTTTCAAATGGTTCAAATTGGCCGCAGATGGCGGGGATGTCCGTGCGAGATTCAATGTCGGATTCATGTACGTCAATGGTATCGGTACCCAACAGTCCTACGAGCGCGGGATCATCCATTATCAGAAGGCAGCGGAAGCAGGGGATGCTGCAGCACAATTCAATTTGGGATCCCTGTACAGGGAGGGAAGGGGCGTTCCAAAATCCTACGAGAGAGCCGCATCATTGTATCTCATGGCCGCTGCACAGGATTCAGTTCCAGCGTTGTTCAATCTCGGTCTGATGTATTACAATGGCCATGGTGTGCCCAGATCTCCGGAGGCAGCCATCAGGATGTATCAGAAGGCATCCGATCTAGGTCATGCCAACGCACAGTACAACCTTGGTATGATGTATCTCGAAGGCGAGTGTGTTGAACAGTCATATGAGGTTGCGGCTAAATATTTCCAGATGGCTGCGGAACAGGGTCATATCGATGCAAATGTCAATATGGGAGTCATGTACGATCAGGGTCTGGGTATTGCATCCTCCCCGAAGGATGCGGAGGCCTGTTTCCTTCTAGCATCCGATGCCGGTGATGCGGTGGCACAGTTCAACCCCGCGTATGACACATATTGCAGGTAGAACGTAGTTCGCCTCAGAGTAGTTTCCTGAATGCGGCAGGATGCTGGACAAGGGTTAAAAGTGGTCTTTCAATTGTTTGAAGCGACCAAACCCAAACAGG
>SUSY01000035.1 GCA_015063185.1 Thermoplasmata archaeon | reverse complement strand
TCACGACCGGTGTCGTTTTCGTATGTAGCAATTTGAAAGGGCACTGGTCACTATTTTTGATTTAGGCGGACTTCTTCCAGCGTTGTTTTTTCAAAGGACAAATGTTTCAATATATTCTATCCGCCCGTTATGGAGCCGTTTCGCATCGACACATACCTACGGTAACAATGGCCATCGCGGAATTCTTAGAATTGTGAAAAATGGATCCGACGGACTTTCGGTCCATCGGTAAGGTGTTTCAGTTAAAGTTCAGGTTTCAATCCTTGTGACAGTCGCACTCGTCGTCGTCACAATCGCAGTCGCAATCATCATCGCAACAGCAATCATCATCACAGCAGCCTCCAAAGACTGCCTCCTCGTACTCCTGGATGAAGTCCTGTGCTCCCATCCATTCGACGACCGCGACATAGAAACTGACAGCTGCGGCTGCGAGAAGGATGAGTGCCGCAAGGACGAAGATCACTGCAGCCTCGAAGGTGAATCCGAAGTATATGAATGAGAAGATTGCGAAGAGTCCGTTGATGATGGTGAGGTCGAGGTAGCCCTCCCTGAATCCCATGAATGCAACGATCGCGAATGCAACAAGGAAAACGAGGGAAAGAGAGATTCCGTGTGCAGGATTGCCGATGATTCCGCCACTGATACAGAGTGCACAGACGGAAACAAGGATGAACGTCATTCCCTCGGTGAGGAATGCCTTATAGAGACAGACGAATCCGGTGATGAGTCCGATGACGGATGCGACAAGGAACAGAGATCCCATGTACATACCATCGGTCCACTCGAACCTAGCGTCGAGGACGTTGATTGCAAGGCAGAGGGCGAAGAATCCAACGAGGAAGAATCCCCCGATGGTCGCTGCGAAGTCAGACTTATTGTTGTTGAACATAATATCTACCTGGCACCTGCTATGCATTACAGACTTAAACATATCTCATAAAGATGACTACAAAAACATACCGTATAACCACCATTAATATTATACATCAACATTCATGGGCATGAAGATTACACTCGTTCAGTCCAAAGGTGTCGTCGGAGATGCCAAGGTGAATTACTTCAAAGCGAAGATGAGAATCAGCAATGTCGAATCCGATATCTTCGTATTCCCCGAAATGTACTGTAGCGGATACGTCAAGGACGTGAATGGTGTCAACTTCCAGACTCTCAAGGCACTCGCCCTCGACCCCATCAAGGAGCTATCCCATTTCACAGGATCCACGGTTATCTGCGGATGCCCCGTGAAGAACGAGGATGGCACATTCTCCGACTGCGCAATGGTGTTCGACGGTAGGAAGACATACACTTACGCGAAGATGAATCTCCGTTCCGACAATGCAGCGGACGAGGTCGCAATGTACGCACCCGGATCCGAACCGATGATCATCTCCAGAGGCGGCATCTCGATCGGACTCACCGTCGGCCATGATCTGATGATCAGTGACCTGTGCAGATACTACTCCGATAATGGTGCCGACATGATCGTATGTCTAGCGGCACTCACCGGAGAACAGATGGGCCCGTTCATGCAGATTGCAAGAGCAAGAGCGATCGAATTCTCCATCCCAATCTTGGTCTGTAACATGACAGGTAACGACTGCGGAACGGAGATGGGTGGTCTGAGCGCATATATCGGAATCGATGGGGAATACATCGAGAGCTGTACCACAGGAAGCGACGTACGTGAGATCAGATTAGAACCAGAGGAGCTAAGGTCCATCACAGAAAGACGTACTGCAGCGCCCAAATTCGAGTTCACCGAAGCGAAAAGGATTGAGATGGAGACCGTCGAGGTCGATCCGGACTCTCCCAAATGCCCATTGTTCGGCTGAATGTCATCAACGGCCTTCCGAACGTTGGAAGGCCACATTAATATCCTCTATCGCACATACAGAGGTATGTTCACCCCAAACGAAGGCCAGCAATTGTTCTTGGAAGCGCAGAGATACGAGACCGGAGACGGTGTCGAAGTGGATCTCCCCAAGGCCGTGGAACTCTACACGAAATCTGTGGAACTGGAATTCGTACCTGCGATGGAACGTTTGGGGGAGATGTACATGAGTGCGACCGGTGTCGAGAGGGACCATGCCAAAGGCAGAGAGCTCTTCAGGAGAGCCTCCGATCTCGGAAGTGCCGAAGGTACGTTCAACCTCGGAATGATATATTGGGGAGGATACGGTGTCGAAAAGGATCCGGAACTCGCACTGCGTATGTTCGCACATGCGGCAGAGAAGGGACATCTTGGTGCTATCGTCGAAATCGGTATGATGCATTTCTATGGCGATGGCATCGAACAGGACATCGAGACCGCAATCAAATGGTTCGTAATGGCCGCAGAACGCGGTGAACCCGTCACACAGTTCAAGGTCGGTTATCTGTACGAAGAAGGTGTCGGATTCGAGAAGGACCTCCATGCCGCATTCGGTTGGTATCTCAAATCGGCCGAACAGGGAATCCCCGAAGCACAGTTCAAGGTGGCATCGTTCTACCACGACGGTATCGGAGTGGAGAAGAACAACGAGGAGGCGTTGAAATGGTACACCCTCGCCGCACAGGAACTCCCGCCTGCGATATTCAACCTTGCAACCATGTACTACCTCGGCGAAGGTACCGAGGTGGACATGAAAAAGGCATTCGAACTGTATCTCGAAGCAGCGAAACAGAACGATCCGGACGCACAGTTCAGGGTTGGAAAGATGTACTTCCAGGGAGAAGGGGTTGAGGAGAACCAGGAGGAAGGACTCACATGGTTCAAGGTCGCCGCATCGAACGGTAACAAATGGGCAGCGGAGATCATTGCAAAAATCAATGGAAAGGTGCCCCCCAAGGAATGACCGTAGGGGACTTTATCAAGAATTTACCCTGATGTGAGTGCCGCAGCGGCCTCCATCATCACCTCCGTAGCACAATCACGTAACGTACTGAGTACCACCGAATCGTGCTGCATCTTCGATTCCACTTCTTCGGTAACGAGTACGATCACGTCCCTCAATACAGAAACGGCCTCGTATTCCCTCTCGCTGACCAGGTATGACATCTTTTCTGCCATACATCACCACTCTCCCACCATCGTTATTTCTACATGGCACTACATGTAATTAGTTAATAACATTAATAACGTTTATAACAATTATAACATTATTATAATTAAATAATCTGATATGCATCTCAAAAACGGGAGAAATATGAGCAATTCCGAGAAATTGAGACATTTGTTCATGCCATACATCGTTATGTATGGACCGAATGAGGCGATGACAGGGATCAAGGGCATAAGATCGGATGCACCGAAGGAAGCGATCGATAGTTTCCTCCTATGGTACAGAGGTCAACACCGCTATGATAATGGCAGGATGATGAACAAGAACGATCTACGTCTGAAGAAATTGATAATCAAGGTCACAGAGGACAAGGATGAACAGGAAGATGTGGGCGATGGGGAGCCCACACTCCATCACATCCACAGGTGCTGTAGCATCGCATAACCCTTTCAACACCCTATGTACAGATCATCCTTAATGGATGGTTTTGTACAATGGTGTACGAAAGGATATTAACTAGCACTCTCGCTACTTTTTTCTGGTATCAATGAAGACGGATTTGGAAATCGCAAGAGAAGCAAAGGTCAAACCGATCGGAGAGATCGCTGCAAGCATCGGTATCGAAGACGATGACCTTTATCCCTACGGAAAATATGTGGCAAAAGTGCCCGTCGAGGCACTGAAAAAGTATGACAAGGGCAAGAAGGCAAAGCTTGTCCTCGTCACCGCAATCACCGCAACCCCCGCAGGAGAGGGAAAAACCGTCACCAGCATCGGACTCATCCAGGGTCTCAAGAAGATCGGAAAGAACGTTGTAGGTGCACTCAGGGAGCCTTCGCTCGGACCCACATTCGGAGTCAAGGGAGGAGCAACCGGAGGAGGTTACTCTCAGGTATACCCTATGTGGGATATCGATCTACATTTCACCGGTGACATCCACGCAGTCGGTGCGGCACACAACCTCCTCTCCGCACTTGTGGAAAACCACATCAGAGCAGGAAACGAACTGAACATCGACCCCACCCAAATCACACTCAAGAAGACCATGGACATGAACTGCCGTGAGCTTCGTAACATCGTCGTTGGTCTTGGAGGAGGAAGGAACTCCGGCGGAGTCCCTCACGAGAGCGGATTCCTGATCACATCCGCATCCGAAGTTTCCGCCATCCTCGCACTGTCCAAGGACAGGGAGGACCTCAGAAGGAGACTCGGAGGAATCGTTGTCGGATATACATATGATGGAAAGGCAGTCACCGCAAAGGACATCGGAGCGGTCGGATCCATGATGGTCATCCTCAAG
Source organism: Thermoplasmata archaeon (assembly GCA_015063185.1). Lineage (GTDB taxonomy): Archaea > Thermoplasmatota > Thermoplasmata > Methanomassiliicoccales > Methanomethylophilaceae > SIG5. The sequence continues at coordinate 7,982 of SUSY01000035.1, read as the reverse complement.
GACGCCATCAATCCCAACCTGGTACAGACTCTTGAAGGGGTCCCTGTATTCATCCACGGATTCCCCTTCGCTAACATCGCACACGGTGCCAACAGTATCATTGCGACCAAAGCGGCAATGTCCCTCGGAGACTATGTGGTCACCGAGGCAGGATTCGCAGCAGACCTCGGGGCCGAGAAGTTTATGGATATAGTCTGCAGACAGGGCGGATTCTCGCCCGATGCGACCGTTATCGTCGCATCCGTTCGCGCACTCATGACCCATGGTGGAGGAAACATCAAGGATGAGTCCACCATGACCCCCGAAGCACTTGTGAAGGGATTCTGCAACCTTGACAAGCATGTCAAGAACATGCAGTCCTACGGAGTGCCTGTGGTCGTTGCAATCAACCGCTTCCACAACGACACCGAGGAATGTCTCGACCTCGTTAGGAAGCACTGTGATGAGATCGGAGTCAAAGTCGCGATGTCCGATGTGTTTGCACTCGGAGGAGAAGGAGGAATCGAACTCGCAAACACCGTCGTCGACGTCCTCGAGAATACCCAGGCCAACTACAAGCCGCTCTATGATCTCGAGTCCTCCGTCGAGGAGAAGATCACTGCCATCGCTACCAAGATCTACGGTGCGGACGGCGTCGTATTCTCCGCGAAGGCCAAGAAGGCACTCGCCAACATCGAGGAGAACGGACTTGGAAACCTTCCGATCTGTATCGCCAAGACACAGGCATCAATCTCCGACAACCCCAAGCTTAAGGGAGCACCCACTGGATGGGAGCTCACTGTCAGGGAGATATACGTTTCCGGTGGAGCAGGATTCATCGTCCCCGTGTGCGGAGATATGATGCTCATGCCCGGACTCGCAAAGGTCCCTGCGGCAATGGGAATCGATATGGATGCGGACGGAAACATCGTCGGCCTCAAATGATTCTAAAATCCGGTACTCTTATGAGTACCGGTACAAACCTCATCTTTTCCATGGATTTTACCTTTATCTAATCTATCTGATGGAGTCACACACGTGACACGACACCATATAACAACGTCATTTGGAAGTAACCTTTATATTCTACATCCTATGAATGTATATTGAATAGGGATGGATGGGGAACAATACTTTGTAGGAATCGATTTGGGGATGATCAATTCCGTTATGGCATACACGGATAAAGAAGGGACGATATCAATCCAAAGATGGGAGAAGGGACACACTAAATTCCCCTCTGTCGTTCTTCTGACCCCTAACAGGAACTATGCCGGACAATTGGCCATAGACCGTAAGTTCTACGAAGACAGATATCACTTCGAGAATTGTTTCAAGCGCATGATGGGCACCACCCATAAGCAAAGGATCTACAACACGGACTACACCCCAACGGAACTGTTCTCGATGATCCTCCATAAGATGATCCGTACATTCGAAGAGGAGCACAAACAGAAGATCGAAAGGGCCGTAATCGCCGTACCTGCGGACTTCGGAGATGCGGAAAGGGAAGCGACCCTCAAGGCAGCATACCTTGCCGGTATCAAAGAACCCAAGATCATCAACGAATCCAACGCTGCCGCCATATCGTACTGTCATGACACGGACAATTTCGTTGGAAAGGCCGCGATCTATGACATAGGTGGCGGAACATTTGATGTCACGGTCATGGATATCCACGAGGGAGGATTCGATGTCCTATCTAACGAAGGAAGCAAATTCCTTGGAGGAAGGGATTGGGACCTTCAACTCGCATCCATCATCCAAAAAAAGATCATACAGGAAGCAGGACTGAGTCCCAAGGATATCGATAACGACGGAGAATTGCGTAAACGTATCCTATCCGAAGCGGAACGCCACAAGATCATCCTTGACAGGGTCGACAAGTCCAAAGGTGCGGTCATGGTCCGCGGAAAGTATGTGGGATTCGAGATCACACGCACCGAATTGGACAGTGCAACCGTGGAGTTGGTATCGAAGACCATCGGTATGACATCCGATGCCATCAAAGCCGCAGGACTCACCCCGAATAAACTAGACAGGATAATCATGGTCGGGGGACCTTCGATCACACCCCTCATAAGAACTATGTTGGAGACTGAATACCCCAATGTAGAGATCACAAGATACGATCCGATTCATGCCGTCGCTAGAGGTGCTGCCCTCTACGCTCGCTCGGTCTTCGGAAAGAACGATATTGAGATCCGTTCCGTCCTGAACAAGACTTTCGGACTGAAGATGGGTGTCGATGGAGAGGAGGTCGTCTGCAATCTACTGCACAGGAACATTACTCTACCAATGACCAAGAAGGTCATCTGCAGACCGAAGTCCGATGACCAACAGACACTTGACATCGCAGTGTACGAGAACAGATCGATGAAAGGGGAGATCACATCCCCGCTGATACGTTCCAGGTTGCTCAATACATTCCATATACCGCTTACTGGTAAGATCCTCAGAGGTAAGACTAAGATATACATCGAAATGAGCGCGGACTGCGAAGGAATGATCGCCATCAACACAGAATGCAATGGCAAGAAAGATACATGTGATCTGGGAGAGGCCATCTATCTTTCTGATGAGGAATTCCTTGAAACGATGAAAAGAGTGAGGAGTGTACAATGAGCCGTAAGGATGACATCTATGAGAATGCGCTCTCGCTCCTTAACAACCCTCTGACAGTCATCGAAGGTGTGAATGCCCTCAGGGATGCGGCAGAGGACGGAGACCCACGTGCGATGTGCGAATACGGCAAACTGTTCGATACCCCGGGTGCACCTGTAACTCAGAACCCTACGGAAGCATTCCAATGGTACCTCAAATCTGCAGAATATGGTGACGACAGGGGGCAATTCTACACAGGACTCTCATACTATGAGGGAAAGATAATCGAACAGGACCTTGCATTGGCATTGAAATGGTTCACTTTGTCTGCAGAGAAGGGCTATGCGATTGCACAACACTATCTCGGACACATGTACTATTACGGAAACGGAGTCCCCCAGGATGATAGGGAGGCAGAGAGGTGGTTCCTCCTCTCAGTAGACAGAGAATGTAACGAAGCAAGGGTTGCTCTTGGGGACATATATGCCAATCCGAAGAACAAGGAACACAACTTCGACCTTGCATTCAATCTATACACCGATGCGATGAAGGATGGATACCCCATCGCATACTACAAGGTGGGTATGATGCACTACAACGGTGCCGGAAGACCCGTGAACATGATCGCTGCATCAAAATGCTTCAGAGAGGGTTCGGAACTCGATAACATAGAGTGCCATTACATGCTCGGTATCATGTACTACTATGGAAAGGGCGTGGAGAAGGATGCCAACAGGGCATACAGATACCTGAACATAGCCGAGCAAGGAAAATATCAGGAAGCCATCGATTTCCTCTGTAAGATCGATTCCACCAGGAAGAAGAAGGATTGGAAGACTACCAGCAACACCGTTCGTGTAGATAGGTTGAACACGCCTGACCTCCTCTCCTTCCCTGATGCGGAATTTGGCGAGAAGAAAAAGAGTGGCGGATTGTTAGGGTTCCTCAGAAAGAAATGATCATCTTCTTGAACCGCCGCCCATCATGACAAGGTAGGCCAACAATGCCTCCAACTGGATGCGCTCGTTACTGCCCTCGACAATTCTGAACTCAATCTCACCGGTCTTATCCATGAGACGGACCTTCTCCGCATCATCGATGCTCAGTTCGAAGAACGAACTATGGATCTGTCTGATGATGTCCTGTCCGGAGAGACCGTATGTGATCATGATCTCGTCCAACCTGTCCCTTGCACCGACGAAGTTACCGTCCAATGCCATCTCCAGCATGCCCTTGACCTCCTCGGGATTGGCCATACCCGTGACCTGATAGATCGTGTCCATATCGATCCTGTTGTTGAGGGATGCTGCTACCTGTAAGGAATTGACAGCACGCCTCATGTCTCCTCTGGCAACATGTACAAGGCCCTCTATAGCCTCATCCTCGATATCGACATTTTCTGCGGTGATGATCTTCATCAGGAAACCACGCACATCCTCCTTGGATACAGGCTGGAACCTGAACACCGCACACCTGGACTGAATGGGGTCAATGATCTTGGACGAATAATTGCACGATAGTATGAAACGGCAGATCTTGGAGAACTTCTCCATGGTCCTTCTGAGAGCAGCCTGTGCATCGGACGTCAACGCATCGGCCTCATCCATGAAGATGATCTTGAACTCCGCACCACCGAGAGGTGCGGTCCTGGCGAACTCCTTGATCTTTCCACGGACCACATCGATTCCCCTCTCATCGGAGGCGTTCAATTCCATGAAGTTACCCTTCCACTCACCACCGAACATCTCCTTCGCCATTGCCAAGGAACATGTGGTCTTACCGGTACCTGCAGGACCGGTGAAGAGAAGATGGGGCATGTTGCGGGACTCCACATAGGCTTTCAATCTCTCGACTGCATGTCTCTGTCCAACGACGTCGTCCAACGATTTTGGCCTATATTTCTCGGTCCAAATCTCATTCATGGGAATCGCCCCCTAATCTATTTCCTTCTAAAAGATTGTTCGCACGAGGTACGTCGTATATGTCACCAGACCAAACGTTATGAACGCAGAGAGCATATGGATAAACATGAAACTGATAGATGTCTACAGACTTGCAGTCGAGACAGGTATCAAGAACGATCCCCGTCCTGCGGAGGACATCAACCGTCAGCTAGAGGATGCCAGGAAAGCATTCGAGAAGATGGACGATGATAAGAAGCAGTATTATGACCAGGAGAGACTCTGGAACCCATATGCAGATACCAGACTGTCCTATGGAGACCCGGATGCCGATGTCACGAGAGTCATGTGGGGCATCGATGTCGGGACAGGCGAGGTGCTTCTCGCCGACAGGCTCAGAGAGAAGGGACAGAAGATCGATGCATTGATCGCACACCACCCGCTGGGTCTTGCGAGGACCCCGTTCCCCGAAGTAATGTCACTTCAGAACGACCTGTACTTCGATGCGGGAGTACCGATCAATGTCACGGAGGCACTTATGAGGTCTCGCATGGATGAGGTATCGCGTGCGGTGCTTCCGGCCAACTACAATCAATCCACGGATGCCGCACGTCTTCTGGACATCCCCCTCCTCAACATACATACTCCCGCAGACAACTGTGTGGAGAAGTTCCTTACCGACGAATTCGAGGAACGTCCTGTGAAATATGTGGGCGACATCATCGATCGCCTCATGACCATACCGGAGTTCCAACAGGCGGCAAAACATAACTCTCCACCAAAGATCGTCGTTGGAAGCAAGACCGGCAGATGCGGCGAGGTGATCTTCAAGATGAATGGTGGAACATCCGGGCCCAAGGAGATCTATCAACACCTGGCAGCCGCTGGAATAGGTACTGTCGTCGGAATGCACTTCCCCGAATCCCACATAGAGGAGGCAAGGAAGCATCATATCAACATGGTGATATCGGGCCACATGTCGTCCGATTCACTCGGTATCAACATAATCGCCGACGAATGGCAGAAGGCAGGAGTGGAGGTCGTTCCATGCTCCGGCCTGATCAGAGTGAGTAGGGTCTGAACATGTTGTTCGACAAGGCCTCCGTAATCATCAAGGATGGTACCAAACTGACCTTCGACTATGTGCCAGAGAATCTGGTACATAGAGACATCCAGATGAAACAGCTAGCGATGCTGTTCCGCAGCGTCATAGATTTCAATGGTTCGGAGACCGCATTCCTCTCAGGTGGTGTCGGCACAGGAAAAACCGTCACCGCAAAGCGTTTCTGTGTGGAGATGGCCGATCACTGTGCCAAATCATCCATACCGATGGATTATATCATAGTTAATTGCAGACAGAGAAGCACCGAGGCAGGAATCCTTCTGCAGTTGATAAGACACTACGACTCCGCATTCCCGGACAGGGGATTCTCCACCCCGGAGATGTTGCGTACGTTCAAAGGCCATGTACTGAAGTCCAACAAGAGGACGGTAATCATACTGGACGAGATAGATCTGCTCCTGAAGAAGGGAGGGATAGATCTTGTGTATCAGATATCCAGATTCAATGATGACAGTCCGATCAAGATATCCTTGTCCATGATACTGATCTCCCAGGAATACATATTGGACAAGCTGGACAGTGCATCCCTCTCATCCTTCAAACGTGCCAATGTAATCCGTTTCAACAGATACACACGTGACGAACTCTTCGACATCATAAGTGATAGGGCGCAACTTGCACTGAAAGCTAATTCTTTCAACAAGGATGTATTGGATCTCATCGCAGACATCTCAGATGAATATGGGGATGCCAGATTCGCAATAGATCTCCTGGATAAATCCGCACGTATAGCAGAGAACAGAGATGAGGGCATACTCAATGCCGAGGATGTCAGAGCCGCCAAGGCGATGATATACTCTGTCGTGACCCAATCCAAATTGGATGGACTCGACAGACACAGAGCGATTGTACTTCTTGCGATATGCAGATCTCTGAAAAACATGGGCTATGTGTCCTCGACCATCGCAGAGAAGACCTATGCTGTTGTCTGTGAGGAGTACGATGAGATTGCGAGGAAACATACCCAGTATTGGAAATATGTCAATGGGCTGGAGAAGGATGGTCTTGTAAAGACAGTCAATCAAAAGGTCGAAGATGGTCCCGGCGGACAACAGACGTACATATCATTGTTGGACATCCCTGCCAAAGTATTAGCCAAGAAATTAGAAGCGAAATTGGATGGATACAATGAAATGTGACCTTTGCAACCGTCCGGCCGTTACATTCGTAAGGTACAACGGGACCCATCTCTGCGGAGACCACCTGATCAGATATGTCGATAAAAGGGTAAAATGCGAGATACGTAAACAAGCGGACCTGTTACGTGGAGGTACGATTGCCGTCGCTGTGTCCGGTGGGAAGGACAGTATGGTAGCACTCCATATCATCGAGAAGACACTCGGTATGCGGAGAGATGTAGACCTACATTGCATCACCGTCGACGAAGGAATCGCAGGATATCGTCCACCGAGTATCGACATTGTTCGTGAATTCTGTAAGGAGAGGGATATCGAGTTCCATCTCCGTTCCTTCAAGGACGTGGTGGACCTTACGATGGATGAGGTGGCACCTCATTCCGGAAGCAATAGTCCATGCACATATTGCGGCGTGTTCCGCAGAAAATGTATGAACGATGTGGCCAACGAGATCGGTGCGAAATACCTTGCCACAGGACATAATTTGGATGACATGGCACAGTCCATAATGATGAACTTCGCACGTGGCGACATCGAAAGACTTGCAAGACTGGGACCTCATAAGAGGATACAACCAGGACTTGTCCCCAGGATCGCTCCACTCAGGACGATACCCGAGAAAGAGTCCCTACTCTATGCGATTGTAGGGAAGATCCCATTCTGGGACGGTGTGTGCCCCTATTGGACGGAAGCGCTTAGGAACCAGTACCGTAGCGTAGTGGATGATCTTGAGGATCGTTCACCCGGTTCCAAATTCAGTATACTCTCGTCATACGATCAATTGTATCCGATGCTGTCCGCGAACTATGGTCCAGCAGACCTCAGGAAATGCGAATGTGGGGAGCCGACACACGGCAAGATGTGCAAATCCTGTGAACTTTCATCCAAGATGCGTAAGAAATTGGGAAAAGAAGGATCTCCCAGTTTAAGGGTTGAAACCAGGTTGGATGAGGTCAGTGACCCTGCCATCCAACAACCGAATTGATATCACTGACAGGGCGCTCCGCGCCTGTCAGGTGTCCTGCGGACGGCCTTAAGGCGTACATCTCACTCCGTTCGATGTGCTTGTTCCCATAGGGACAGTCATACCGTCACGTCGGTTTTCATCACACTCGTGAATTCAAAACTGGGTAAACATCTAGTCGTTGTCGAGAGCGATAGCTGAGATAACGGCATTCTTTTGACTTCCATATCCGGCCGCTGAAGGCCGATCCTTTCTTTTCTCGGATATGGGAGCAT
>SUSY01000034.1 GCA_015063185.1 Thermoplasmata archaeon | reverse complement strand
AACAGCTTCTCCGCACTCTTGCTCATGCGAAATACATCGCATTCCTGTGAAATAAAGGGTTCTCAGGCCTCTTCGACAGAACCTACATCGGAAAAACCGCTGGCCCACACGAAACGTCGAAGAGGCTCTTTTGTAGAATTTTCAGTTATTTTATTAATTCTACATGTTCTTTTCATTATTTCTAAATTTAAAAAAACTCCGCGCCCACACCAATTATTGAATTGTTTTTCTGAAATATATTCTTCAAAAGAACTGTTGTAGTCAACTGTATTTAACAATCCAAAACTTATTGCGGACCACGCGTCTTCTATATGGACTGTTTTTCTTTCTGAAAATTCATGTTGGATAGACAGTGTGGCGACTGCAACGGTGTTGTTTCTTTCAATTCTGTCAAACAATCCTCTGTATTTTTCCTCTGACATATTTCTGTCTCTGTATTATGAATTTGTTCTGCATATTTTAGAACTGTCGTTCTTGGCCCCATATGCGAAACATATGGTTGAATCACTATTGTACTTTACAGTAGAATCATGCTTAGGTAAGGCAGATTCTATTTGCACGTATATTGAGAAGAATGGGGAAATGAATTCGAAACATTTTGGTTTGTTTTGAATAACATTTATGATGTCCATTCCTCATCGATCCTCTTCACAATGTCGAACTGATCCCATTCTCCACGATTCCTAAGTGCCAATCCAATGTAGTGCTCAGGATTCGAACGGAAGTCAGACCATCTTGCCAATGCGATGTAGCTGTCTCCCGGCACGTACATCGGGTTGCCGTATCTGTCCACATAATGGTCCACTCCTCTCCTATTGAACATATTGGCCAGATTCATCCCCTCATCCGTGAGAGATATACGTTCCGTAATTTAATTACGGAATATTTATCTAATCGTAAAAATATTACGGGTCGATAATATGCTAAGAAGATTCGCCGTCGAGAATTTCAGAAATTTCAAAAATCGTACGGAGGTGGACTTCACAGCAGTTCACAACTACACATTCAGCTCGCATTGTGTGAAGAACGGAATCTTGAACAAGGCAATACTTTTGGGTAAGAACGGTTCGGGCAAGACCAATCTGGGCCTTGCTTTGTTCGACATCGTCATGACCTTGACGGACAGTACCATAAATCTCAGACAGACCGATCCTGGCGCTTACTTGAACGGAGATTCGACATCGAAGGAAGCGGCATTCGAATATGAATTCCAGCAGGGTGAACACATTCTGAAGTACGCTTATCGTAAGATCGATCCCCGTACCATCGTTTATGAGGAGTTATCCGTTGACGGAGCAATGGTCTATCGTCGTGAGGGTGACAAAAGTGATTACGAAGGGCTTGCCAGATATGGTGCCGATAGACTTCGCATGAACGTATCCAATGGGCCGTTGGCAATATTGCGTTATGTCTATGCCAACACCGTACAGTCGAACGATTCCCCCATATCATTCATCATGGATTTTGTTTCACACATGTTGTATTTCAAGACCGATATGGATGGTAACACCTTTATCGGGTATGGTAAGGGGGAGTCCATATTCGATTACATCGTCAATAATGGGTTGACCGATGATTTCAGAAGAACATTGAATGATGTGGCGCACATCGATAGCAACCTCGATGTTGCCAGATTGTCCGATTCAGTCGGCATAGTGGTACAAAAATTCAAAAACAAGCAGATTCGGTTCGAAACAATCGCGTCCTCCGGAACAATAGCATTCGCACTGTTCTATTACTGGTACAAACACATGGCCGATGTCACATTCCTCTACATGGATGAGTTCGATGCATTCTATCATTACGAGATGTCCGAAAGGATCGTACGTCTGGTCTCCGAGATGGGCGGGTTCCAAACGGTGTTCACGACACACAACATCTCCTTGCTCAGGAACAATCTGTTAAGGCCGGATTGCTGTCTCGTTTTGGACGGCGGTGTAGTGAGGTCCTTCTCCGATTCCACCGACAGGGAATTACGTCAGGGGCACAACCTGGAGAAAATGTATAGAAACGGAGAATTCGATGAGTAAGAACATCCTCTTCATCCTGGAGGGAAGTAGGGCCGAACCAAGGTTCCTCAGGAAGATCATCACACTTACACGTACATACGACAGATACGAGTTCTTCAGCTACAATACCAATCTGCATCGGATGTTGAGTGGGATGTTCGTAGGGGACGATATAGATGACGATCTGGATTTCCTGGAATATCTGAAATCATGCAAGACGAACAAGGATGATGCAGGCGTATTGGACAGGAAGTTCTCCGATATCTTCCTCATCTTCGATATGGATCCACACGATCAGAACTACGATCCGGACAGGGTGGCCAAAGCACTGTCGTATTTCGATGACTCCACGGATAATGGCAAACTCTATGTGAACTATCCGATGTTGGAATCGTTCAAGCACATTCCATGTTTGGACAATCTTTCCTATCTCGATGTTGTCGTTCATAGGGATAATGTGAGGAGATACAAGGAATTGGTGGGCATCGAAGGGTCAAAACTGCTGTCCGATACGGCGAAGATGGACGAGCAGATGTTGATGCGCATAATAGTACTGAACCTTATCAAGGCCAATAAAATCTTGGATTATGGTACAGATATGCCGGACATGGAGCACTATCATAACAATATGTCTCATGTGGAGATATTCGAACATCAATGCGAATCGTTGGATAGGGATGGAGTATTGCCCGTTCTGAACACCTGTGTGTTCAATGTGATAGATTACAATCCACGCAAGTTCTTCGAACGCATACATATGTTCCAATCATAAGGGCAGAATCTTCAACATAATCCTTGATAAGGTCCTGTTCGATGATGTGGAGTATTGGAGTGTATCTCATCTGGAGTCGATATGATGAAATCATCGTCTGTTTGTGCATGCAAGGAGCATATCAAGAAAACAGTGGAGCTACCGGATGGTTTTACGTACTTCTACTACCTGTGTCCGAATTGTGCCAGGGTGGAATATCCATTGAAACAGGCACAGGCCTTGATGGATTATTCCAGAACCCATCTGTTCATGTTCGTCGAGGATTGGATCCTTGCATGGATGGCGGGGATTTGAGCACATCAATTAGGCGCGTAATAACGTATATCGGATTCAGGGATATAGATAAAAAGTGCACAGAGGTCCGTACTCTCGCTACACAACTGTGACACGGTCGCGGACTTGTGCCGGTTGTAGATGCAGATGTCTGTCCTGGCTTATAATAACTGCTCTGCTACATAATTTATTTCAACACATGTGTTTTGAAACAACTAGTGTAGCTTTTTATGAAAGATATTTCATAGTTTTTCGATGTAAATACTTCTTAACGACTACGGATGATAATCGATCCGACGAAACAATGTTGTACATACTAAAGGGGGCAGACTCAAATTGTCTGTCCTTGTTCGACTCCGTTACATAAGATCAAATTCAAAAATAGGCATATTTAATAACACTTTATCTTCTTTTCAGTAAAAAATTTATTGAAAATCAACTAAAATGAAGTTTTAAATATCACTATCCCTTAGAACATATTGGTTGGAATGATCAAAGGAATCTCGTTACAGAACTTCATGTCATTCGATGATATCGATTTGGATCTGACCGATAAAGGCGGCAGATGCATGAATCACGCATTCATATACGGAGAGAACGGTTCGGGAAAGACCAATCTTATTGATTCTCTGATGTTCCTGGAGAAATCAACGATGACGCTCCTCAATGAGAAGAATGGGGGGGATGAAGACGAAACTCTCAGAAAATTATTGAGCATATTGAAGGAGGATAACCCCGATTTCAAATTGAAAAGCAACCCTAGGGATGTTGGAAGTCTGGCAAGCGAGTATCGTATGATAGGTGCCGACGGGAACATGGCAATGAGGTTCTCGTTCGAAATCGATGGGCACGATGCCACGTATCGTCTCGAGTTCGATGATCGTAACGTTATCCAATCCGAGAGCCTCGATTACATCATCTCTAAGAAGAAGGGCAATCTATTCAGGATCACGCGCGATGAGGTCAGATTACAGAAGAATCTTGTATCCGTCAATTATCGTAGGGAGCTCAATGAACTTCTGGACAGATATTGGGGGAAGCACACCTTCATCGCAATACTCGCGCATGAGTCCAATACCAAGAATGAGGAGTTCTTCAGTTCGGAAATCTCATCGAACATCCGTTCATTCCTTCAATACCTGGTATCGATGGTGGTGATAAAGAAGGATGAGAGATGTCTCCCTCTTGGTAGGAACACCAAATTGCCTGTGGGTAGAAAACCCTCTTCGGAAATAGCAGAGCTCGATAGGATACAGGGTGTGCTATCCAAATTCTTCAGCAGACTATATTCCGATATCAAATCAGTCCATTTCCTGAAAGAGAACATCAATGATGATACGATCAGATATGAGTTGTACTTCGATAAGAGGATCGCAGGGAAGATAAGGTCCATCCCTGCAGAGGCGGAATCCTCCGGAACCAAGCGTTTGATGAGCATTCTTCCATTCCTGCTCATGTGTGCGGATGGGATGACCGTGGTAATCGACGAAATTGACACGGAGGTCCATGATTTGTTGATGTCTCAGTTGATGAGTCAGTGTATTCCGGACATAACCGGACAACTCCTCGCTACGACCCACAACACATCTCTTATGACATACAAGGATGCTCCCAACATCTTCATCATATCGATCGATAGGAAGGGATTCAAGCAAATCGCAAGTATCCAGGCCACCGAATCTCCCAATGTTAAGACCAATGTCCAGAAGAGGTACCTTGAAGGTTATTACTCCGGGGTCCCCTTCGTTGCGGATATCGGGTTGAGGGACATATTGGAAACATCAAAGATGAAGGAGTCGGAATGACCAATTTCATCACGATATGCCATGGTAAATCCGAGGTCATCCTAGCAAGGTGGATTACAAAGGAGACTCGTGTGCACATAGATGTGGATTCCAGAAACGGCGGTAACAATTCCGTGATGATCAATTCTCTCTTGGAATTCATGAAAGAGAATGGTTACTATGACAGTTCTCGACTCAAGAAGAGATATCCAAACATCGAGTACAGGAATAGGAAGGGGTTCAAGGATCTGCGGATATTCATTATCATGGATGTGGATAACGATGAACGTTCTGTTCATGAGTATCTTTCAAAGGAGATGTTTAAGGATTGTCCATTGAAGGATTACATAATTCCCATCATTAACAGGAGAGATCTGGATGACGTCTTCAGAAGTATCGGTTTCGAAATAGATCGAAACAATAAGCCCGAATCGTATAGGGAGTTATTGAATGATGTAGATATCGATTACTTGTTGGAATTGTTGAGGGGTTGTGAGGCTACAAATCTGGATGTGATGATCGAAGAAGTGTTGAAACATGATCCGGGGCATCAGGGCAAATAATGTGATGTCCCTTGAGTACCTCTGATTCAATCGCCATCATCGTTTACTCAAATGTAGAAATGGCAGGTATCCAATCATAAGGAAACCAACTGTGTTCGGCAATTCCTTAGGGATCCGAACACAGTTACCAGGTCATAAATGTTAATATCAAACGATAACCATTGTTTATTATCTCAAAGATCCAGTGATTATCATGGGAGGAAAATTGGACAGGATCGACATCAAGGGATTCAAATCCATCAAAAACGACACCATTGAGTTCAGGGATCTCAATGTGTTGATCGGCCCCAACGGTTCCGGTAAGTCGAACCTCCTCTCCGTATTCGATCTTCTACGGTCCATATTCGATAAGGACCTCTCTCAATATGTAGGGATCAATGGGATCAATGCACTGATGTACAATGGTGTGAAGACCACAGGCTCCATTGAAATAAGATTCACCTTCGGTCAGAACGGTTACGGTTTCGAACTCAGACCGAACAACGAGGGAAGTATGATATTCGGAAGGGAGAGTTTCTACTTCAACGATACGTCCTGCCACCTGGGCAAAGGGCATACCGAATCCCTTTTGGACAATGGGGTCAAGAACAGGATCAATCCTTATGTGATTCCTCTCATCGAGGACCGTACATGGCGCATCTATCACTTCCACGACACCGGTCCGAAATCCACAATGAAGCAGTACGGTTCCATATCCAACAATATCAGTCTTGCAGAGGATGCCGGAAATCTTGCCGCATACCTCTGTATGTTGAAGGATGTCCATCCAGAGTCCTATTCGCGCATCGTTCAGTCCGTAAGGGCTGTCGCACCGTATTTCGACGATTTCATCCTACGTCCGAATCCCCGTAACGAGGAGTTGATCCGTCTGGAGTGGAAGACGAAAGGGAATGACGAACCGTTCAATCCCCATCAGTTGTCCGATGGTACACTACGTTTCATCTGTCTCGCGACCCTACTGTTACAATCTGCCAGGTTGCAACCGTCCACCATCGTCATCGATGAGCCCGAGCTCGGTCTCCATCCCGCAGCCGTCACTATATTGTCCGAGATGATACATGAGGTGACCAAAAGGCCCGTAGACGGTAAACAGATTATCATTTCCACACAATCCGTCGAGCTTTTGGACGAGTTCGACGTGGAGGATATAATCGTCGTCGATAGGGTCGACGACGGATCGAAGTTCAGAAGGTTGGATGCCAAGGGGTTGGAAGATTGGTTGGATGACTATACGCTCAGTGAGCTCTGGGCCAAGAACGTCATAGGGGGGAGACCTTGACCGATGAACGTACGATATACGTGGTGGTCGAGGGCGAATCCGAGGAGAGGTTCGTGAAGGATGTGCTCTGCCCTCATTTCCTTGATAATGTACGTGGTGTGAATGTCGTTCCGATAACAGTCGAGACCGGAAGGAAGGGTGGCAGGAAGCTGAAGGGCGGAGTCTCCAGTTTCGAAAAGATAAGGAAGGATATATCCAGGGTCTGTAATGAACACAGGTCCGCGATCGTGACATCGATGTTCGATCTTTATGTATTTCTCAAGGATATCGCCGGGAAGGTGTGGTCGAAAGGTCATGGGGGATCTCGAATCCATCCTGGCGAAACATAACGGTGATCCCGAATCCATCAATACCACACATCCTCCCTCGCATAGGATTGATGAGGCATTTCAGAGTCATGGTGGCATATTTTCAAAGATAACTATTGGTTCTCCAATTTACTCTCGGATCGGTCTGTATAAGATGAGATGCAAATGTCCGCATTTCGATGGATGGGTATCAAAGCTGGAATCCAAATTCAAATGATGTAGCGTTCTTCGTTGAGATTCCATTTTAACGACAGCGTACGATATCAAGACCAACGCAACAGTGTGACATACCTCAATATAAACAAGCATACCGAACGAAGCGAGCCGTGCGCTTTACAGCCTCCGCAGGATACCTGATAGATGTTAAGTGCCATTCAGGTCATCAAGGTCGTTCCTATGATGGTGAACTTGTCAATCGTAAAAATCCGATCTTTTCAATCAACGGGATGTCCGTCGATGTATGCCATCACCACCAATCGAACCCGAATCCCAATTGTAATACGATCGATACCGTCAGCAGTATCGCCACGAGAGTGTTCATAGCGATGCCTATCCACAATGTCCTCTCGGAAATCTGTACATTACTTTCGAGAAGGTCCCTGACCAATCTCTTCTCCCTACCCTCCTCGGTCATGTTCTCGTAGACGAACTTCCTTCTCAGTTCGTCCGCGTTGGTGGAATCGAGGCGCATCGGTTTCATGTACATCGGTTTTACCTTTCTCTTGAACACGGTATCCCTCCCATACGTCCGTGTATCGTAGTATGTCAGATCACACTGTGATTGCAATTCCTCGGTTTAAGCCTATGCGGTCTCCCGTTCCCGCTATCTCCGGAACATCTCGACATATACGGAAAAGAGTCTGTCCCAGGTCTGCGTAGGGGTTTCGTTAACATCGATTAAACAGTGTATTTTCAATAAGACTTTCACGTATACCTTATTTCCTAAAAAACGAGGATAAATTATTTTATAAACCTCTCTTTCGTGATTCCATACATGACTGTATCGGTCGTGATACTGACATGTCAATTGCAGATCTCCTTGATCAGACGTGCTTTGAACTCCGTGCTCGCGCAGACCCGTCAACCGGACAACGTGATCATCATCGAGGCCGGTCAAAGGTATGAGAACGACATTGACAAACTCGTCAAGAAATGCGGCAAGGAGTATGTCAGGAACATCAGCACCCATGCGTTCAACGTATCCAGGGCAAGGAACTTCGCGGCCAAGTATTGCAACACCGATTACATCTGTTTCATGGATGGGGATGACGAATGGTATCCGAACATGTTGGAGAGCCATCTCGCATTGATGGAGGAGGGTGCGGACATAGTCACGTCCAAGTACTATGTGGAAAGGTATGTGGAACCTCCGAAGGAACCGGAACTACCTCTGCCACTCAATCCCGATCTATTCTACGATTCGGATGCGGCCATCAAACTGCTCCGTCAGCGCGGTGACCGTATACCTAACAGATACAAGCATCACGAAGACACATCCAATACCGTTCTGGATCTGTTCGAACCGCGCATACCTGAGAAGGGAAGTCTGTATGGTACCAATCACATCGGTTGCGCATCTTTCGTGATGCTTAGGAAATCCGTTTTCTCAGAGTCGGACGGTTTCGACCAACTCCTCCTCTTCAAACAGGAATGGGACCTCTGGATCCGTTTGGTGAAGAAGGGTTGTATCGTCGCGGTATCCGATGAGATCTGCGGCATCAAGCATGATCCTCCGTTCGCATTGCACAACAGGAGGTTCGAATGCACGGTCGGATGGCGTGCGTTCATCAAGAAGCACGGTCGTAATCTGCGCCGTTATCCGTTGGACGGTCTGGTATTGTACGAACAGTACAAGGCGGACATGGTCCGTTTCGGTGAGAAGCACAGGCACATATTCGGACCCGTAGGGGTCATCCAACGTAGGTTCAGCAGACACCTTCCATGGTGGATGCATAAGTATCATCTGGTGTCCGATGAGGACTGGGGACGTTTGGCCTCCAGGGAGGAGATGGCGGAGATCGTGGCAAGACTCAAGAACAAGGATGCCCCCGTCGAGGAGGACGATGAGGATAAGAACAAACCCAAGCCTTGGTTCATCATTTGGAACTGACGTTCCTCAAAAAAGGTAAGGTGGGCGGGACGGATGTCCCGCCCTTATTCTTTCACTTGCTTGCCGGTTCTATGACCTTGGTGCATCCTTCCACGGTGACCTTTCCTGCATATGCGACGTAGTCGATATCCACCCATACGGCATTGACCTTGTCCGCGGACACTCCGCTTATATCGTTGCCGTTGCCCCATTCGATGTCCGCTCCGCCCTCGCTTCCCACAAGGATCGCCGACTTCTTCTGGGTGGTGAACTTCGCGCCCTCGATGTCTATCTCGGTCAGTCCGGGGTTCGTGACGTACTCGTCGGAGACCTTGATTCCTCTGGAGGCGTTCACGGTCAATCCATCGATGGTCACATCAGTACCTGCAACGACCCAGATCGCATAATGGTCATTGTCCTCGGTGATGGTCACATCCTTCAACGTGGCGGAACCGCCGATGTTGTCCAGGGCCATCGCCTTCTGGAACTTCACGGAATCCATGATCACGTCACACATGAAGGTGACATCGTACGAGTTCCAGGTTCCTGACGTCTGGGTACTGTCCATCACGAGGTTCTTCAGGACCAACGTTCCTCCGGGGTTCGTAAGGTCCATCCTCGACCAGTACGTGGTGGACAACGTCATCATCTTCCCATTACCGTCTATGGTCAACGAACGGGTGTTCATCCCACCGTATTTGGTGTTGGAATCGCTGACATCGACGGTGACGTCGGATCCCAACGAGATCGAGATGATGTCGGAGGTGTTGTCCAACATGTCCTCCATGTCGCCGTCGGTCTCGACGGCTACCGAAACGGAGACGAGGGTCTGGCTCATCATGTTGTTGTTCACGGAGCACTCTCCGGACACGCGTCCTACGATGTGGTTGGCGTTGGGCTCCACGTATCCGTAGGGGTTGGTGAGCTGGTCACAAAGGACGTTCACGTCGTACAGGACGTTACCGTGGATGGCTACTGCATAGTCTGGCTCTGTTTCGACGATGCAACCGATCACGCCGCCCACGTCACGGTAAGCGGTGATGTCCACGTATCTGACCTGACATGCGGAGACCGAATATGCCAGATCCATCTGGTGGTTCTGTACGTATCCCACGATACCTCCGACCTTGTCACCGTTGTCGTAGGTCGTACCGGTCTTGTTGGGGATCGCGATGATGGTACAGTGTGCATCGCCGGTACCGGAGACGGTACACTTGGTGACTGTACCCTGCATGTATCCCACGATACCTCCGACGTAGTGGTTACCGCGGACCGTTGCACCCATGACATTGACATCGGAGATCGTGGTATCGAAGTACGTCTCCCCTGCGACCGCACCGACCTTCGAACCGCCGGTGATGTTGACGTTCATCAGGGTCACGTCGGTGACGGTACCGTTCTCGATCACACCGAACAGTCCCACCTGTTTGTTACCTGTGGTGACGGTGATGTTGGAGATGCGGTATCCCTTTCCATCGAACGTTCCGCTGAACGCATAGGGCTTGTCCGTGGATTCGGCACTGTCCTTTCCGATGGGCACCCATTCCTCTCCCTTGAGGTCGATGTCGTTGTCGAGGATCACGTATCCTATGTCCGCGATACCGGTGTTCACCATCTCGGCGATGTTCCTGAGTCCCTGTGCGGTGCTGACATGTCCGTCGTAGATCAGGAACTGCGAGAAGTGTGCAGTGGTGAATGCCACGGCGGTGACATCCTTCCCCTCATCGTAAGTCATGGTTATTCCTGTGGGTTGCGTCCCGTTGCCTAGGAACACGACGGTTCCCTTGGACACGTCACCTGGGATGGAGAGGGTGATATCGGCGGATTCGAAGTTCGTATCGTCCATCAACCTGAAATCGAAGACCGATGCCTTCTGCCCGTAGTTCTGTACCGCGGTATTGGTGATCATCAACGAATCGGAGTTCACCAATCCTGTGAATTCCACGTATGCGGCGGTGTTCGATCCGTACGGTCCGGAAACGGAGAGTTCCGCTTCGGGGGACTGGGATGACACGTTGGCATACTTCTCGAAGTACACGTGTATCTTCGTATCGTCGGTGACCTTCACCTTCACCTTGTTGTCGTCGGTTGCGACCTCTTCGCCGTTGACCGTGACCCCATAGAGGAGGTAACCCTCCGCGGGTGTCGCTGTTATCGTTATAGTACTGTCCTTATCGAAGGAGTGGTCCCCCACGGATGGGTCCACGGTCCCCTGACCGTCCTGTTCGACGCTCACGGTCACCTTGGGTGCACCCATGAAGCTGACCACCACGATCACACCCAGGATCACCACTACGGCGATCGCGAGTGCGATTATTTTGTTCCTTTCTGGTGGCATAATATCATACTCCATTCGGAATCGGGCGTCATTGACACGATTCCCTGATTTCCATCATAAATTGAATTTATAATAATACAGAATTTACCAACAAACCGATAGTAACCAGATATGGTGTCACCATCTGTGCCAGTGATATGAACATTCAATATTCCGTATGCCTTGGGCGATTGCAAGATGACCGATTATATGCAACAGTACAGGAGGAGCCAGAAGCATCCGAGGAAGGATACGGGGTCCGTTCCGAGGAGGGGTGAGGTCTGGTGGGCATCCAGGGTCGACGGTGTGAAGGACCGTCCTGTGGTGATACTTTCCTGTTCCGGTAGTTCGGTATCGTATCGCAGGTGCACATCGCAGGAAGGTGTGGCACAGATGCGCGAGCTCATCGAGGACTATGACATAGCGGGCCTGGACAGGCCGACCTATCTCGATCCCGTACCCTGTTCGATGGACAGGGCACGTCTCGTCAGGAGGCTGGGTCATCTGTCGGACTACGATTCCAGGAAGTTCCGTATCTTATGATTGCGACCGACGTCCTCTTCTTCCCGTTTATCATAATATGATGTCGGGCGCGCGGCACCGCACGACGGCATCCTTGCCTATAAATAGGCCTCTTCGACGTTTCGTGTGGGCCAGCGGTTTTTGTGATATGGATCCGATCGAAACGACCCATCGACGCACCCGATAGGACGATGTCGTCCTCACTTGGAGTATCGCTCTTTCTCGGTGCCTATCGTACCGGGAAAGGTCGAAATGGAACATAGGGGAGTCCTATAACATCGGGTTATAGGGGTCGGAGTACGGTCCACAGGTCGAACGACATAGGATGTGAACCGTACCATCGACATCCGGAGAAGAGGTCTTATGATCCCCACCATAGATCAGTTGATCGACCACCGAACAATACTTTCACTCTTTCACCGACCCCCCAATCAGAGGCTTATATACGACCAGA
>SUSY01000004.1 GCA_015063185.1 Thermoplasmata archaeon | reverse complement strand
AGCCTTCTGCCCGAATCTCTTCGGACATTTGGAAACGAAACCGAATCCCTTCTCCATCATCAGTTCCACAAGCGGTTCCGTAGCGAACTTACAATCGCCGATCAAGGTCACATCCTTCGGGTCCACCTTCTCCGCAAGGAACTCTATGGCATCACGGTCCATCACGCAATCCATGGTGGAACCGTCGTACGGCCTCTCGTAACATACGACGCCGTTCTCATCCGTTATGGAAAGGAGTGTGTACACCAATCTGTCGTCGTGACCATCCTTGGCATGACCGCATCTTTCAGGTACTGCCGCACCTTCCACATCCGCTTCCTTGGAGACAGGGGTGATGGTCCAATTGGTAGTGTCGATGTTGAACACCCTGGAGGTCAACGCATACGCCCCGGCCAACAGCTCGTAGCATTCGTACGTCAATCCCGGGAGGTCGAGTGTGAAAAGTTGATCCAGATTCCTGCTGAACGCGGTACCTCCTAGGGATTTTATGTCCACTTTCTCACCGAACAACAGGTCGTTCGGTGCCGTCTTGAACGGGTTGTGCACGGAATACAACGGGCGCCTTCCTTCCAACCCCATCATATCGCCGATCAATGCCTTGACGGCATACCCGGGAGTGAGCTTCTGTCTGCAATCGATGTCGAACTTGGAATCGATCAGTTCACGCAATCCGGTCTGTTCGTAGAAAGCCATGGCTAATGCCACAGTGGCCGTAAGGCCCTCCTCCTTCGTGTTCTTGGACCGGTTGAGCGCCATTATCGCAATCCCATTTCATCTTCACCCGAATCTGTCGATGTTACGCCGGCCCTTTCCTTGAATTTTTAGCTATATAATTCGGGCTATGCCCGAATATATAAGCTAAAAATTTAAATATATTTCGCAGCATCTCCAAGCAGTTACGCCGGATATGTCAGCGGTAGCTTTCTCCACCATCCACCGAATTCCCAAGAATAACATTAGGATCTCACGAATCCAGCATCAAAAAATCACAAAAATGGGTCAGAAAAAATAGTTTTTACAAACTGCCGAATTCACGTCAGACTTTTTGAATACGAATCCATACTCCTCCTTAGGAGCATTGAGAACCTTGAATACCTCCAGATCGTTAGGATGTGCTGCGACTTGAGCGTATGCAACAGCATCATCAACAACTTCACAGAACGCCTTACCATAGAGAACGTCCAAAACAACCTCGGAATAACCCTTCTGGTAAACAATATCAGAGGACAAGGTGGCAGCGTAATCCGCACCGGAAGTACCTGTCTGAACAGAGATCTTCTTTCCCCTGATGTCATCCTCAGAAGTGATGTTGGCACCTTTCTGCGCAACAACCACCTGGTGGATAGTCGCATAAGGTTTTGAGAAATTGACTTGCTGCTTCCTATCATCGTTGATTGTGAATCCGGAAGCACCGAAATCACACTTACCCTGCTGGACAGAGAGGATGATAGAGTCGAAACTGTTGTTTCTAAATTCTATATCATAGCCGATAATCTCTCCGACTCTACGGAGGATATCCATATCGATACCAGTGTACTCCGTACCATAGATGTAATCATATGGTGCGAAATCAGGACTGGTCTCGACAACTAGAGTCCCATTACTCTCTGCATACGTGTCCTCGGAAGGGGATACAAGAATGCAACAAGAGGATAGGACCATAACCGTTGCCATTAGGATGGCCAGTGTCTTATTGTTCATGATAACGGAACGCATACTGGCACCTATCATTATAATCCTTCTTTGAACACTTTTGTACATTATATTAAAATTTAACCAAATTTCAAAGAAATGACATAGAATCCGAACCACACAACTCTGCGGAATACAGTCCAACAAATCAGAATCCAGAATCCAGCAGCGAGTAGACATCGCCCATCGTCATCGATGGGCATACCTCAGATTCACCGCACAACTGTAACACGAACCCATCGCACGGTTCGAAATGATGGAATGCATACCCGGGATCGGGTGACACGAACTCCCCATCGAGGTACACAGTGATATCACGGAAATCCTTCGACAGACCTTCACCGGTCATCTTGACGTAGCTCTCCTTCGCCGCCCATATAGATAATAATATAGTATCTGAAAGAGCGGACTCCTTCGGGGACAGGATCCTGGAGGCTATGTTGCCCATCGACCTCGACTCCTGCACATCCACACCGACAGGCCCATCCGACCATGCTATGGCCACCAACCCACCGGAATGCGATACGCTCAGATGCATATCGTCACGCTCGAACACCGGTTTCCCGTTCGGGAGCTTCACCACCTTCGTGTCCAATGAATCCGCCAAGGATTCCATGCAGTATCCGGCGACAGCACTCATCACCCTGTCGGTGAAACATCTGAAGGATTCCGCCAGAGCCCTCCTGTCATCGGACAGACGGGACAGCACATCACGGTAAAGACACTCGTCCATGGACCTGCAATCGATCACGATACAACTCAGGACCTTTGACATCCGTCACCCTCTGTGGCAACATCGCATGAGGTGGCCTTCCCTCTGAACCATGAGAATATCGTACCGACTGCACAGAACACCATACAGAACAACAGTCCGGTCTTCACCACATCGACGAACTGCACGTAGTTGTCCGGCGATATCACCGCTTCGGTTCCAAGGAATACGGATATCAGACAGGTGGCCAATCCCATGGACGCGGTCATACCGATCTGACGCATCGTAGCGATCAGTGCGGATGCCTTGTTGTAATCCCTACGGTCCACGTACGCCATCGTAGCGGTGGTGTTTGGGGACGAGAACAGTCCGAATCCCATTCCCAGCACGAACTGGGCAATGTACAGCATGGTGATATCATAGGTCAATCCGGTGGAGAAGTACAGCATGACGATACCTACCAATGTCAAGGACATACCTACGGTAGGTAGTATCCTGAGGTCCATACGGTCAACGAACCTTCCCGCGATCAGTGTGAAGACGACCTGTACCAAAGGTTGGATCATCAGGAAAATACCGGCCTCGGTGGGCGTCATCTCGCCAATGTTCTGCAGGTACAGACTGAAGAAGAACGCGATACAGTATGATGCGGCGTAGTTCAGGAACAATGCCATCAGCGAACGGGTGAACCTACTGTTACGGAACAGTGCAAGGTGCATGACCGGGTACTCCGTCCTCCTCTCCGTCAACACGAAGAATCCCAACACCGCGAGGCCTACTACTATCATCACGATGCCGTATGTCTCCGGCAGGGAGATGATTCCGAACATCACGAGGAGTACGGACATACCGTAGACGACCGAACCCTTGGCATCGAACGGTTCGCCTTTGGTGTTGGCGATGTTGTACGGGAACCTGATCATCATCAGTGCCCCTACAATTAGGAATGGTACGACAACGAGGAATATCGCCCTCCAACCGAACACATCCGTTATAACACCACCCAACGACGGACCTATGGATGCTCCGGTGTACACACATGCCGTATTCCATGCCAACGCCGCACCCCTCTGGTCACGCGGATATACGTCCACGATCATGGAGACGCTGGTCGAAGAGATGCATGCGGTACCGATCCCGGTCATACCGCGGAACACGTAGAGCATCTGGATGTTCTGGGCGGTCATGCTCAACAACAACCCGACCAATGCGATCAGCGTACCTATGAGGAACACACGTTTCTTCCCGTAGATGTCCGCCAACCTTGCGGCCGGGACCATTGCCACGACTGACACGATGAAGAATATGCTGGCGATCCAACCCAGTTCATGTGCACTACATTGTAGGTCCGCACCTATGGCATTCAATGCCAGATTGAGCATGGTACCCGCCAAGGGATTGACGAAGATCGCCATGCATGAGGCTATGAGAACGGTACGACGCTCGACTACCGAGTATTCCATCGCAAATCATCCCAAAAATGTTTGATGAGGGGCCAATGCCCCTTCAGCTCTCCATTCCGAGCCTGATCGCTTTCCTATTGCTGTCCAGGAGATTGGCCTTCTTGGCGGGGATGCTCTTCTGGAGTCCCTTGTCCAGGTTCTCCTCGGAACAGAATCCGCACTCCTTGAAGAGACGACCGAGGATGACCATGTTGGCCGCACCCTTCAATCCGTTCTCCTCGGCGATCCTGGATGCGTCGAGGTATATGACATCGATGTCGGTACGCTCCACCTTCTTGGCGATGATGGAACTGTCGACGATGATCTTTCCTCCGGGAACGACGGCGTTCTCGAACTTCTCCAGTGACGGGAGGTTCATAGCGACCAGCACATCGGGGTTGACGACCAGGGGCGAACCGATCTTCTCATCGGAGATGCAGACGCTGCAGTTCGCGGTCCCTCCCCTCATCTCGGGTCCGTAGGAAGGGAGCCAAGAGAGTTCCTTGCCCTCCATGAGCGCGGCGTATGCCATGACCTTGCCGGTGAACAGGATCCCCTGCCCTCCGAAACCTGCCAGAAGCACGTTGAGTCCGCTCATTCCTTCGCCTCCTCTCCGACGTCCTTGTAGACGCCCAACGGGTAATAGGGGAGCATGTTGTCCCTGAGCCACTGCAGTGCATCCGCAGGGGACAGTCCCCAATTGGTAGGACAGGTGGACACGACCTCGACGATACTGTATCCGCGACCCTCCATCTGATACTGGAACGCCTTCTTGATGGCCTTCTTGGCCTCCCTGACATGCTTGACGTTGTCCACGGTGACACGCTGTGCGAGTGCGACCCCGTCGAGGGAGGAGAGGAGCTCGCAGACCCTGATGGGATTTCCTGCGGTCTTGACATCCCTTCCGTAGGGAGTGGTCTGGGTGACCTGTCCGGGGAGGGTCGTGGGTGCCATCTGACCTCCGGTCATTCCGTAGATTGCGTTGTTGATGAAGATGACGACGATGTTCTCACCACGGGTCGCGGCGTGAACGGTCTCGCCGGTACCGATGGCCGCTAGGTCCCCGTCACCCTGGTAGGTGAAGACGACGTTGTCGGGCCTTGCCCTCTTGATTCCGGTAGCGACTGCAGGTGCACGTCCGTGAGGTGCCTGTACCATGTCGCATGCGAAGTAGTTGTATGTGAAGACGGAACAACCGACGGATGCTACTCCTACGGTCTTACCTTCCACTCCCAGCTCGTCGATGACCTCGGCCACCAACCTGTGCACGATACCGTGCGTACATCCGGGACAATAGTGGAGGGGTACGTCCAACATTGCGTGAGGCCTTCCTCCTTTGATACCCATCACTGCTCACCTCCGTTCATCTCTACGATCTTTTTGTAAACTTCCATCGGGGTCGGGATCATTCCGCCGGTGCGTCCGTAGAACTCCACGGGCCTAGAGCACTCGACCGCGAGGCGGACGTCATCCACCATCTGACCCATGGACATCTCCACGGTCAGGAACCTGGGAACATGCTTGGCTGCCTTAGCTATGGCATCGACGGGGAACGGCCAGAGGGTGATCGGCCTGATGAGACCTGCCTTGATTCCGTTCTTCCTTGCCATGTCGACGGCGGAACGGGACACCCTTGCGGATGCTCCGTATGCGACGATGACGATGTCCGCATCGTCGACGAGGTACTCCTCGGCCATCTGTTCCTCGGCCTGCACCTTCGCATACCTCTCGAACCTGCTCTTGACAAGACCCTCGAGGGTCGCGGGATCGATGTAGAGGGAGTTGACGACGTTGTGCTTCCTCTTGTTTCCGTGTCCGCAGGCGGCCCACTCCTTGGAATCGTTGTCGGGATCCCTGGGTTCGGGAAGCTCGACAGGCTCCATCATCTGTCCGAGCATTCCGTCGGAGAGGATCATGACTGGCATCCTGTACTTGTCACCGAGATCGAATGCCTTGGCGACGAGGTCTACGGTCTCCTGGACTGTGGAGGGTGCGAAGACGATCATGTGGAAGTCACCGTGTGCGGTGGACTTGGTGGCCTGATAGTAATCCGCCTGGGATGGCTGGATCCCTCCGAGTCCCGGGCCTCCGCGCTGGACGTTGATGATGAGTGCGGGAACGTCGGAACCTGCGATGTAGGAGATTCCCTCGGCCATGAGACTGACTCCTGGGGACGATGTGGATGTCATGACCCTGACACCGGCCGCTGCCGCTCCGAGGACCATGTTGATCGATGCCACCTCCGACTCCGCCTGCAGGTAGACGCCGTCCACCTTGGGCATGCGCTTGGACATGTACGCGGCGACCTCGGTCTGAGGCGTGATGGGATAACCGAAGAAGTGCCTGCATCCGGCGGCGATCGCTGCCTCGGCGATGGCCTCGTTACCCTTCATGAGTACCTTCTCGGACATGTTCAGTCCTCCACGACGATCGCCATGTCGGGGCACATGATCACACAGGATCCACATCCGATGCAGAGCGACTCATCGGTCACATGTGCGGGATGGTATCCCTTACTGTTGGTCACTTTCTTGTCCAATTCAAGGATGTTCTTCGGGCAAGCCCCTACACAGAGCTCACATCCTTTGCATATTCCGTTATCAACTGTCACTTTGGGCATGTTACTACCATTCCTACTCCCAAGGCGCCCTTACGTAGACGTCTAT
Source organism: Thermoplasmata archaeon (assembly GCA_015063185.1). Lineage (GTDB taxonomy): Archaea > Thermoplasmatota > Thermoplasmata > Methanomassiliicoccales > Methanomethylophilaceae > SIG5. Next base: position 71,100 of record SUSY01000004.1, on the reverse strand, counting down.
CGGGTAAAGCGGTTCCAATTCGTTTGTTAGTGAGACTCCGCGCGGGACCGTTGTGAATCTCAACGGGAGTCCGGTGACCTCGCATACCTTGTCGGCGAAACCGTATGACGATTCCACGGTCTCGGAGGTCGTGAGCTGTTTCAGATGGGAATTGTTTACGATTCCCGTGGCTTTGATATGGGCGGTACTTTCGATCTCGCCGAGGATCTCCACGGCCTCCTCGGGAACGGTCGTCAGGGAACGATACATGTTGACGACGTAGAGCACATCGGGTTCCGCGGCCTCCAACTGCCTGCGGTACACGGCCAATGCCGTAGCGCCGGCATCGTCACCCCCCACATCTATGATGACCCTCTCGCCATCCTCGATGGCAACACCTATCGATCCCGGGAGGGACGGCGTATCGAGATTCGTATTGGCGAAGTTGGGCCCGATCACCCGGACTCCGGCATCGGTCAACATCTTGGAATAATCGGCCGATCTGAAGTAGGGATTCACGATATCCATATCGATCAAAGTGACATTCTCCCCCGCCTTGGCACAATCCAAGGCCAGGTTGACAGACAGATTGGTCTTACCTGTACCATAATGTCCGCACACGACGGTCACGCGCGATCTCAATGGGTGCATGAACGGAGAATGATTCTCCTTTATTTAGTGCATGCGGGCGCGCACGCGCGTCACTCCCCCTGACGATATGGGAAATGACGATACCGTACCTACACGAATGTCATGATACGGGACAGATACCGCATGGATCGATATACCAACCGGACCAAGGGATCGCGGGAACCTACCACTTGGAACGGTTACGATGTGATCGTCATGTGCTCCCGACACAGAATATGGTATCACACACGACGGATCGCTATCGAACGACATCCGATTACTTGAAAAAACAACGCAATCGGATGAAAATAGGATGAAAAAAAGCAGTAAAATGCCCCGGTGACATGCTACAATTAAATATACGAACTTGATGGAAACACACGAATGACAATAGAACCCAAAATCACGGAAATTGCGGAACGCATCGTCGCCATGCGCGAACTTTGCGAGTTCACCGTCGAAGAGATGGCGGAGGTCCTTGAGATCACCCCGTCCGAGTACGAGGAATACGAATCCGGCCTGAGGGACTTCTCATTCACATTCCTATACAAGTGTGCTGAGAAGTTCGGCATCGACATTATTGAGCTTCTCACAGGTGACAACCCACACTTGAGCGAGTTCACGGTCGTCAGGGGCGGAAGGGGTCTGCCCATGAAGAGGCGTGAAGGATTCCACTACTATCACCTCGCAGCCAACTTCAAGGACAAGCTCTCGGAGCCCTTCATCGTGGAGGCACCTTTCGATGAGTCTGCACAGTCCGAACCTGTGCACACGTCCACCCACGAAGGACAGGAGTTCGATCTGGTCCTCGAGGGTACGCTCAAGTTCGTCTACGAGGATCACACCACATACCTCAATGCGGGCGATTCGGTATACTACGATTCTGGAAAACCACATGGAATGATCGCTACCTCCGAAACAGGTTGCAAGTTCCTCGCCATCGTCATGAAGGGCGGTGTACAGTGATGAGAAACATAAACGAAAGGTATGTTGACGAGACGTTCGATGAGGATGGAGCCCTGAAGACCTACAGTCTCCATTATCCAAAGAACTTCAACTTCGGATACGACATCGTGGATGACATCGCTGTCAACGATCCTGACCGTGTCGCCATGGTCTGGGACAGTGAGGATGAGGGGGAACACGAATTCACCTTCGCAGACATCAAGAGACTATCCGACAAGACGGCGAACTTCCTTTCCGATCTTGGAATCAAGAAAGGGGACATGGTGTTGCTGATCATGAAGCAGAGGTACCAGTTCTGGTACACGATGGTCGCACTCCATAAGCTCGGTGCGGTCGCGATCCCTGCGACATACATGCTCACGAAACATGATGTGGAATACCGCGTCAGGGCCGCTGACATCAAAGCGGTGATCTGTACCAACCAGACGCCCGTTTCCCATGCGGTCGAGGCTGCTGTCGACATCCCGTCCTTGCAGTACAGGATCCTCGTAGGCGAGAGTCGCGAGGGATGGTTGAACTTCGATGAGGAGGTCGAGAAGGCATCGGACGTGTTCGAAAGACGTGACACCTTGGCCGAGGAGCCAATGCTGATGTACTTCACATCGGGAACCTCCGGAAACCCCAAGATGGTCATCCACAGACACACGTACTCCTTGGCACACCTCATGACCGCAAAGCACTGGCACTGTGTGGAACCGGATGGAATCCACTTCACCGTCAGTGACACCGGATGGGGAAAGGCAGTATGGGGAAAGCTCTACGGACAGTGGATCATGGAATCCGCCGTGTTCGTGTACCAGTACGAGAAGTTCAACCCGGACGACATCATGCACATGATCGAGAAGCACAGGATCACATCCCTCTGCTGTCCCCCGACCATGTTCAGGCTCTACATAAACGCAGGAGTCGAGAAGCATGACCTGTCATCCCTGAAGCACTGTAACATCGCGGGAGAGGCACTCAACCCGGATACCTTCGAGATCTGGAGAAAGGCCACCGGACTGACCCTCATGGAAGGATACGGTCAGACCGAGACCACCCTCACCGTAGCTACCCTCAGAGGAATGAAGCCTAAACCGGGATCGATGGGTAAACCATCCCCGCAGTTCAAGGTGGACATCGTGGACGAGAAGGGCAACAGTTGCCCCCCTGGAGTGAACGGAGAGATCGTCGTCAAGGCGGATGCGCCCGGAATCATGATCGGATACTACAGGGATGAGGATAAGACCGCGGTCACCCTCAGAGGCGGATGGCACCACACCGGTGATGTCGCTTGGAAGGATGAGGACGGATACCTCTGGTACGTGGGAAGGAACGATGACATCATCAAATCCTCCGGATACAGGATCAGTCCCTTCGAGATCGAGAGCGCGTTGCTCCTGCACCCCTCCGTCCTGGAATGTGCGGTCACTGGAGTACCTGACCCCGTAAGGGGACAGTTGGTCAAAGCCACCATCGTCCTGAAGGACGGTTTCGTCGGCGACGATGCGCTCAAGAAGGAGATCCAGAACTTCACCAAGAAGGAGACGGCTCCCTACAAGTATCCCCGTGTCGTGGAATTCGTGAAGGAACTTCCGAAATCCATCAGCGGTAAGATCAAGCGTGTCGACATCCGTAACGCGGACATCGAAGCCTCCAAGAAGGAATAAACCGAATGCCGAAGGGTGCCCCGTTGCGGGCATCCAATGGCTCCCTTTTTCAGATCACGTCCGGGTCATCATCACCCAGCAATTTTCCACAATCTATCAACAGGGTTCCGGTTTCCAACGCATACTCTTCGAGTTCCTCTGTAAACCCACCTAGAGAGAACACCGCGAACCTCACATTGGAATCCGCTCTTGCCGAAATCGCCCTCTTCTCAAGAACATCGATTAAGGCCATACCTGCAGGACCCTTTCTGAATTTGCATTCTCCAAGAATATATATCAACAGATTGTCCTTGTTATAGACTGTGGCGACCACATCGATATCCACATCTTCGCCATCAACACGACCCCACCAAGAACCTGATTCCTTGACCGAATAGTTGGACGAGATATAGGATCTGCACAACAATTCGAATCTTCTACCCAAATGTGTGTCGATATCATGCTTCATAAGCCCATATGTCTTGTCAACATCAACATTCTTCAACAACGGACCATATTTTCTGAGTATCATATAATGGAACGCAAGAAGATTGTCGCTAATGTTGTATGGCCTCTTCTTTGCAGTCAACATGGGAGTGAGTGATTCGACAAATCCAACATTCTCTAGATTCGTGATATATCTGCTACATAGTGTCTTTGAAATACCCAATGCATCGACCATCATATTCTGATGTGATTTACCATCGGCAATACATGCAATAATTCCAGAATGGATATCGGATGGAGTCAATTCCCCCTCTACAACGACATTCGCTTCATTTGACAATGTCGCATTGAATCCCAGAAAACATTTCTTGATGCACTTTTCATAAGTGTCCTCATCCATCATACGATGATAGGTCGGAATCCCGCCAACAGTCAGATACGTTCTAAGAATATCCACATCGGACATTGTTGGATGGAAGGCCCTGCATTCAGAAAGAGACAATGGTTTCAACCATATACGGTTACGGAATCTCCCATACAAGGGACTGTCATACGCCTCAGTCTCCTTTTTCATCATGGATATTGATGAACCGCATATCAACAACATCGTTTTGGTTACATCGTGACACTTATCGATGAACCTCTGCAATATCGATGATGCGTCAGGAATTGAATGTGCAAGATAAGGGAATTCGTCAAAAATCACCACGATTCTCTCCTCCTTACAAATTTCGGACAAGGTTTCAATGGCCATCGAGAAGGAATCGAAATGGATGGGCGAAACACCCAGAAAAGTCCCGATTACAATTCCCATATGACTAAGGTTCTCATAAGCAGTCCCTTTTGAAAATTGAAAATCGATGGACCTCTTATCAAGAGAGAATCTAGACATCAATGTGGTCTTACCTACCTGACGACGACCATATATTGCACATGTCTCGAATTCATCCCTAGAGTAAAGACTCTCCAAATAGGACAACTCTTTCTCTCTTCCAATAAAATGGTCCATAGTACACACAATATCATCTGAATTTATAACGATTACGAAAGTTTATAAAAATGTAAACAAAAATTTTTGTTTACAAAAAAGTAAACTTTTTCAAAACCCGTGAACAACTCAAAAATACACCCGTATAGGAAATATCGAAATCAAGATCGGAAACGGAACTGCCCGTCTGTTGCCAATCGACACCATCGAATAACCATATTACGAAATTCGTAGAGAGTATATAAACAAATAATTCGATTATTTCTCAGAGAATGAATCTTTAACTACGAAATTCGTAGAAATTGTGATTTTTACTCGCTGATATTATATATTTGGAGATAATCGGGTTGTTGTAGACAACGGTGTCACAATGAGGAACATAAATCAAAGATACGTCAGAGAGACCTATGACAAGAACGGTCTCCTCAAGGATTTCAGGATCGATTGCCCACATGATTTCAACTTTGGTTATGACGTAGTAGATGACATCGCTGTGAACGACCCGGAGAGGAGGGCACTCGTCTGGGCCCACGAGAATGGTGAGACCCGAACGTTCACATTCGCCGACATGAAGAGGATGAGCGACAAGACCTGCAACCTACTCAAGGAGAAGGGTCTGAAGAAGGGCGACTTCGTCATGCTGGTTCTGAAGCACAGCTATCAGTTCTGGTACATCTCCGTCGCACTTCACAAGATGGGTATCGTCAGTGTTCCGGCCACATACATGCTGAAACCGCATGACATCCACTATCGTATCAATTCAGCCAAGATCAAGGCCGCATTCGTCACCACCCAGACCGATATCGCAGACTCCTTCGATGCCACCACGGACATAGATTCCCTGGAACACAGGTTCATAGTAGGCGGTCAGAGGGATGGATGGATAGACTTCGACACGGAGGTCGAGAGATGCTCCGAGGAGTGGTCCAGGGTCACCACCAGGGCCACCGACAAGTTCCTGATGTACTTCACATCCGGAACCTCTGGCAACCCCAAGATGGCACTTCATGACTATTCCTACCCGCTGGGACACATCCTTCTGGCCAAACATTGGCACCAAGTTGATCCCGAGGGGCTTCACTGGTCCGTCGCTGACACGGGATGGGCCAAGAACGCATGGGGAAAGATCTACGGACAGTGGATCATGGAATCCGCGGTGTTCGTATACGAATATGATAAGTTCGAACCTTCGGACATCCTCGACATGATCGAGAAGCATAGGATCACCACGTTCTGTTGTCCCCCTACCATGTTCAGATTGTATCTCAACGCGGGTTTGGAAGGACATGACCTCTCATCCCTCAAGAACTGTTGTATAGCGGGAGAGGCACTCAATCCTGACACATACGAATCATGGTACAAGGCGACCGGATTGAAGCTCATGGAGGCCTTCGGTCAGACCGAATCCTCGGTCATCATCGGAACCCTTCGCGGTATGACTCCCAAGCCGGGATCCATGGGTAAACCTTCCCCACAATACAAGGTGAAACTCGTCGACCCCCATGGTGTCGAGGTCCCCATGGGACAGGATGGAGAGATCGTCGTATCCATCGAGCCACGTGTTCCTGGAATATTCAAGGAATACTACCTCGATGAGGCCAAGACCGCGGACACACTATATGACGGATGGCACCACACAGGCGACATGGCATGGATGGATGAGGACGGATACATCTGGTACTCCGGAAGGAACGATGACATCATCAAATCCTCCGGATACAGGATCAGTCCCTTCGAGATCGAGAGCGTTCTCATGGAACACCCATCGGTCCTTGAATGTGCGGTCACAGGAGTACCGGACCCTGTAAGGGGTCAACTGGTCAAGGCCACCATCGTCCTCAGGGAAAGTTACGACCCCACCGACGAACTCAAGACGGAACTGCAGAGATATGTGAAGATGAAGACGGCTCCGTACAAGTATCCACGTATCGTGGACTTCGTGAATAACCTTCCCAAATCCATCAGCGGAAAAGTCAAACGCGTCGACATCCGTAACAAGGACAAGAAAGGGGCTTAAGCCCCCATTCAATCAGTCGAATTTTATAGTGACATCCTTCTTGAGCGCGAGCTCTGCGGATGCCTCCCCCACCTTGATCATCGTACATGGCACGGGACAAGATACGTGAGGAAGGTTGGAACATGCCTTATAGACGACATTGTCCGTGAACGGTGCTGCGATCACATCGAACACAGGGATCGCTTCAAGAGTCTTGGCCATGGCCCTGATCTCTGGACACTCACTCTTGATCCTATAGGTGACATTCATCTCATCGTCGATGTTCGCAATGACGACTGTCTTGAACTGACAGACACCAGCCTCAACGGTTGCAGTGATTTCCGGCATAGGTACGGAATATGATTGCAAGTAGAAATAGCACTCACATCGGAGTGATGACATTGGGATTGGTCAACTTACCGATGACCGCATCCCTCACGAAACGGTTGTACTGCGTGAGGTCCTCCTTCTGGGAGATTATCCTCACCATGGTAGCTGCAATGTGCATGAACAGTTTCTTGTAGACCAAGCATGAGAATCCACCGGGAGACTGCACATCCCCATCGACCATAGCATCGACGGTACAACCTCCGCCACACTTGGGGAAGATCTCACACTCCTTACACTTCTTACGCCTCTCGATGGAATCCACGAGGATGTTCCTGAATCCGTCGGATTTGAACAGTTCATCGATGGAGGACACCTCGTTGATGTTACCGAGACGATATCTCTCCACACAGGGCTTTCCACAAGGATAGACACTTCCATCTGGATATACACAAATCCACTTCGTAAGACAAGAGGAGTGTGCACAATCGGAGACATTCGGTGCATTGAGGGCGGATGATATGTACTGGTTGAATGGCATCACGGGGATGGTCACATCCACATCATGGATCCACTTCTCGAACATCTCGATACACATGTCCGCATACGCATCAGCATCGAGGTACAGGTCCTCGTTATCCAATCCGCCACCCATTCTCAAGGAAGGGGAATAACAGAACGATGCACCCATCCTCTTGAACGACTCATACATATCGTCCATGCGATCCAGGTTTCCGCCATGTACGGTGGATGTGATGGAGAACATGTGTCCCTTCTTCACCATGTAAGCCACGACCTCCTCGATCCTTCTGGAATCGATGTCTGGTCTCAACCCGCCATCGAAACCGCCCTCGAAGGATAGACCCAGATTGATCCTGTTGTCCCTGCAAAACTCTATGAACCTGGACCTTAGAAGCGTACCGTTGGTCTGGATCGTATTGCCGCAACGCATGATGGCCTTGTCATAGTACTTCTTCTGTAACGACACGACCTTACGGAAGAACTGTTCACCGGCTAGCAGTGGTTCCCCTCCATGCCAGATATACCATGCGGAATCATATTCCGCTCTGACCATGGAAATGACCTTCTCCAACGTGGATTCGGACATCACTTCGTCAGTACATTCAGAAGGGCGATGATAGCAATGCCTACAGTGGGCATTGCAGTTAAGAGTGGGTTTCATGATCACGAACAGGGACTGCTTCACAGTATCCGCCCGTGATCCTGGTTACGACCAAAAGCCCAATCAGAAGGGCCAGTAGCAGTAATCGCAGCAAGTTCCATCAGTTCCGTATGCACAGCAGACGAGAACGATAACGACAACAGCGATGAGTTCGACACAGCAGTGGTATCCGCAGCAGTCGTAACAGCCGGGACCTCCAACATGGGGGTCATTCTCTGCGTACTTTCCCTGTGGAGGGGCGTATGTCATGTGTGCGGAAGCGGGCATGGACTGATCCATGTACTCTTCTGTCAATTCCTGGGTAGTCTTCTGCTCTTCGGACATTTACTCACCATACCAGTTTATTGACTGGCCTAATACTTAGGCATGTAAGTAAACCTATTTTAATGTGATGCCCATAATTCACCACATGTTCGGCTACACCATACCCATGGAACCAATGATGTCCAGCGAGGAGGTCGCTGCGTACCGCGGATACTACTGCGAGACGTGCCACCAGCTCAGGGACGGGTATGGCGTCATGTCCACGATCATCGTCAGTTACGAGATGACCTTCGCTAACCTCATCCTCAACTCCATCATGGACGAGGGAGAGATCATCAAAGTACCAGATACAGGAAAGTTCTGTGTCTTCAGACACAGTAAGAGACATACTGACCTCCTGAATAAGATGGCAGCATATACCGTTCTTGTCGCTAACAATGGACTCATCGATGACAGGATGGATGGACCCTCTGTGAAATCCAATTTTGGATTGCTCTGGCTCAATCGTTCCATCGAAAGAGCCAGACATGATTTTCCGCACTATGATGAACTGATTATGAAGGGATATGAGGAACTCAGAGAGAAGGAGGCTGCAGGATGCAACGATCCCATTGAAATGGGCAGGACATCAGCAATGTCCATGATCTGGGTCCTTAGAGAGATAGTGGATGACGAGTGGACGCCCGAATTAGAGGAACTGTTCCTGAATATGGGAATCTGGATCTATGTGATGGATGCCATAGAAGACCTGGAGGACGACTTCAAGGAGAAGCAGTACAACCCGTTCCTTGTGGGAGTGACGGAATTCACGAATGCGAAGGATTTCATTACGAAGAACGTCTATTCCATCTCCGGTACCTTGAACACCATCCTCGGCAGAATGCAGGCCGCATACCAGGCCATAAGACCCAGTATGAAGGCCAATGTATCCATCACGGACAATATCATCTATCAGGGTGTTCCGATATCCGTCAGAAAGGTCATGAGCGGAAATTCAAAGATGCAACCATCCTTCAGGAACCTGTTCGCCGGAAGGATCAATAGGTCCATCGGCTCTCAGTTCTGACGCCTGTTGATTACATCGATCTGTAAATTCTGCATGACGTCCATTGCCTTCTCGTTCATGCTATCGTCTGGCGATGCGATGCAATTGGCATCGACGATGACCCTGATCTCGGGATAGTTGGCCTTTAGCAGGACTGCATTGGAAAGGACACAGATGCTTCCGACGACACCCACCAACTCAAAACTCTCGATACCCTCGTAGAAATAGAATCTGGCACAGAGGTCCTCGCTTCCGAAGCACTTCTTTACGACGGTATTCCCCTCATGACAGTACTTTGCCACCTCACCGTATATGGCGGAACCCTCCTCGTCGACACAGTGTGGAATCGGCAGATACTTGCCCTCCTGGGTCTCAAGGTACTTCTCGGCCTCGTGCATATCCTTGGTGAACACAATCATGTCACCCCTGTTCCAATACTCCTCCAGCTTCTTCAGAATCGGAGCCTCGAGTTCCTTGGCCTTCTCGAATCCCAAAGGACCGGTCACGAAATCATTCTGATAGTCCACGACGATCAGTACCTTAGTCATATGTCTCCATACAATGTAACCATATTTGGCACTCACGGTGTCGTATTCTGAAAAGCATTAAAACAGGGATAGTATAAGGGAGCATATGAGCAACTACGCAGGCGACATGGTCAGTATCGATCGTGAGAACCATACCGTCACATTCTCTGCCAACAAGTTCAAGAAGATCACAGGAACGAGATTGGCATCGATAGTCGACCGTAACGCGTATTGCAGTGAGTTCGAAGTAGCATGTGATATCTGCAAACTGTTCTCCGAAGAGGTGGACAACAAGTACACCCGTGCGGGAAAGGTCATCGAACCCAAGATCAGGGATTATGTCCGTAAACATCCCGAAAAGATGGATTCGCTCGGATCCGAGTTCAAGATAGAGGAACCTATCGATCCGGACCAGTGCTGGTACAACCATTTCGGTAAGAGCAGCCCGTACTATCGCAAAGGATTGGTGAACTGCGACCACCCCGATTTCGGAGGGATGGTGGATGGATACGTCGATTTCAAGGACGGTACACGTGCGGCCGTACTCGAGATCAAGACCGCAGGCGTCGAGAAACGCGAATCATGGTTCCAGAACGAGAAGTTCACCGTCCCCGAACATTATGTCCTCCAGGCATCCCTCTACTGTAAGCTCACATCCCCTGAATTAAGGAAGATCGTGTTTGCGGTCGGATTCCTCGAGGAGAAGGATTATGAGGATCCGGAGTCCTGGGAACCAAATGAGAGCAACACGTACATCGGAGTGACCGATTCCCATCCTGAGATCGATATCGTCATGTTCGATGCACAGGAATGGTATAATAACCTCAGGTCCCGTGCATCCAACGGGCGCGTGATCATCGAATGGACCCCGGGCAACAAACGTGACGAGGAAGTGGTGTCCCTCATCGAGGAGTTCGTGAATAAACAGAAAGCAGAGTTCACCACACCGTTCCCGTCCGGAAATACGGCGGAATCCATGGGGGGATTCTCCACTGCCGATACATTGAAAGGAAAGGACACCCCGGGAAAGTCCCGGGATGTCAAGAAGAGGCCCTATCAGACCAAATTGTTCTAAGCCTTCTCCTCGCCGTTGACAAATAATCTGTACGCCGGGATCAGACAGCAACCGATGAGGTTACCGAACAGGATGGCGAGAGTGAACAGGAAGGTATCCATGCTCCACATCATGGCTGACGAGATGTAGAACATGTCCGCGATGGAGTGTTCGAATCCAGCGAGGATGAACACGGGGACGCAGATGAACACGCCCAGGTAAGATCCCTTGGACTTGTAGACATCGACGGCGATATACATCAGGACGCCGCACATCACTCCTTTCACGATGGCATCGATGATTCCGCCATCCGCCAAGAAGAGATCGATCTTGCCCTGAACCATCGTTTCCGCAAGGGGGAACTGGAAAAAGTATCCGACAATGAGACACCCGATGAAGTTTCCGACTATCGTGATCAGGACCTCCAACAGATAGACCCTATCATTCTGCAATATGTAACCGACCTTACCTGTATAGAGATTGAACCCATATGTGACGACAGCGAACAGACCGAGAGAGAAGAGGAACGCCCCTACCCATTTCAACTGTGGATTGCCGCCCCAGGTCTGGATAAAGACGATTCCACCGATAGAGATGCACATTCCGGCAAGAATCGCCCTTATGAGCCATTTGAACCAATCCATGACAACACCTTATGGAGTTATCATCTGACACCCGTCTTTTAATAATGATGGTCAATAATGAACACTTATGTTCATCACGACCTCTTCTTGAGTTTGCCCTGGTTGAACGCGTTCTCGAACCCTTTCCATTCCGATTCGGATATCGATATCTTATCGCCCTTGGCATACTTCTTCTTGTTCACCCAATTCGTGAACGGTGCAAGGACCACGTACGACTCCACCTTCTCCTGCACCTCTATGACCGGTTCGCCCTTCAGGTCTGTATAGTTACCATTATGAACAGTGACCTTACCGTTGGCAACTTCGGCCACCTTGTTACAGACGTTGTCGAGGAAGTATCTGTCATGTGTGATGGTGAGTACAACCCCGTCATATTCCGCCAATGCCCCTTCCAGAACGTGCTTGGTATCTATGTCGAGGTAGTTGGTGGGTTCGTCAAGAACGAGCATGTTGGTAGGTTCGTGAAGGAGGAGGCAGAGTGCGACCTTCGCCCTCTGTCCGCCGGATAGAGTGGACATCTTGTTGGTGACGGTATCTCCGGTGAGGAGGAACCTTGCCAACATCTTACGTGCGTCCGCCTTCCTGTCCTTTCCGATGATCATCAGCATCTGTTCCTCGGCCGTGAGGTCCAGGTTCAACGATTCGTGATGCTGTGAGTAGTATCCGACCTTTGCACCGGGTGCGAGCCACAATTCACCGTTGGATGGGATCCTGCCAAGCAGAGCATTGACCAAAGTGGTCTTTCCGGCACCGTTGGATCCGAAGATACCGATCTTATCCCCTTTCTGTATATCGAGGTTGATACCGCTGAGTATCGTGTTCCCGCCGAGGTCTATGGATACGTTGTTGGCGATGATGACATTCTTACCTGCCTTATGGGCGGCCTGGATCTTCATGGACACCTCCTTCTTGTCATCGGGCCTTTCCTTCTCCTCGATCTTGGAGATCATCATGAGACGGGTCTTGTAATCGCTCATGTAACGGCGACAATCATGGAACATCTGGTTCGCGATGGCCTCCTGCTTCTTCTTCTGGTCGGTGTACCTCTCGTACTCCTTCATCGCCCTCTCGATCTCCATGTTCTTCTTCTCGACGAATGCGGAATAGTTGCCCTTGTACTCCCTCGACTTCCCGTTCTCGATCTCCATGATCCTTTGGGTGATCCTGTCGAGGAAGTACCTGTCGTGACTTATGACGACGACAGCACAACCTGCCGAGAGGATCTTCTTCTCCATCCACTCGACAGTGCTGATGTCCAGATGCGATGTGGGCTCGTCCATGATGAGAAGATCGCAACCTTCGGTCTGAACGGCCAACCTTGCGATCATCACCTTGGACCTCTCACCTCCGGATAGGGATGACATCTGACAGTCCATCTGACCACGGGGGAATCCGACCTGATCGAGGATCCTGTTGAGGTTGTCCTCCAACTCCATATCAAACTTGGCCATCTGTGATTCCAACTGAGCGTTCTCCTCGGCGAGGGCGTTCCAATCTATATCTCCGCCCATCATCATGATGTCCTCGATCTCCTTCATACGACGAACGATCTCCTCGGTCATGCCGTACGGTTTTCTAAGGACCTCACGGACGGTCACATTCTCGAACCCCTCTGCGAACTGCTTCATGTACCCGATCTTGTTGGTCCTACGGGTGATCTCACCCGTATCAGCAGTCTCGATACCCATGAGGATCTTCAGGAAGGTACTCTTACCTGCTCCGTTGACACCTACGATACCTATGCGATCGCCCTTATTGATCTGAAGACTGACGTCTTCGAGTACTTTCACTGGACCGAACGCCTTGGAGACCGACTGTGCCTTGAGGAGCATGACCGACCGTATGTGGAACTCCTAGAAAACGATGGCTCCGACAGACACCCTTATATCATTTGAACAATTATTCAAATGTATGAATATAGATGACCGCCACTTGTTCGAAGGATTAGGCCTGTTCTTCAAGACATTGGGTGATCCGACGAGACTCAGAATACTGTACGCATTGGAGTCGGGAGAGATGTGTGTGAATTGCATATGCGATACTCTTCACATGAGCCCTTCCGCCGTATCCCATCAGCTCAGGATACTGAAGGACAGGGACCTCATCAGATCCAGAAGGGATGGCAAATCGGTGATCTATTCGATAAGTGACGAACACGTCCACGACATCATATCAAAAGCATACGAGCACCTGATAGAATGAGGATACGTTTCAAAATCGAGGGGCTCAACTGTGCCAGTTGTGCCGAGAAGATAGAACGTGCCGTCCAAGACATGGATGGCGTAGAATCCGCATCCCTGAACATGTCCACGGGAATGATGTGGATCTCCACGGACATGGAGCCAGAACACCTCAGAGGATTGGTACAGGACATCGCAGACAGGATCGAACCAGGTACCAGATTCCTCCTGAACGAAGGGGTGACCGAAGGGGAGGGAAGCAGATGGAACCTTCTGAGGACCATTGGATGTGCGACCGTCTTCTTGATCACGCTCGCACTGGACCTATCCGGAGCCGTTGGACACGACCAATCCGCGATCGTGTTCGTCTTGGTGTTCGTACTCTCCGGTGCGGACACCATAGTCTCCGCATTAAGGGGCATATTGCGCAAAGATGTGTTCAACGAGTCGTTCCTGATGACGGTCGCGACGGTAGGCGCGATACTGATAGGCCAATACACCGAAGCCGCTGCGGTAATGGTGTTCTTCTCCATCGGAGAGTTGCTGGAAGACTATGCCGTGGGCAATTCCAGGAGGAAGATCACCGGATTGTTGAACATGGCCCCTAAGGTGGCACACCTTGAGACATTGATGGGCATCAGGGATGTGGATCCGGGATCCGTATCGATCGATGATGTGATATCCGTCAGACCTGGTGAATACATCCCCTTGGACGGAATCATCGTGATGGGAAGTACGGAACTGGATACGAGTGCCCTCACAGGAGAATCCATTCCCACCACCGCGGATGTCGGCAACAATGTCCTCAGCGGTTCCCTTAACATATCCGGAACAGTGTCGATCCGTGTTACGAACACATTCCATGATTCGACGATGACCCGCATCATGGACATGATGGAGAATGCAGGGGAGAAGAAGGCCAAGAGCGAGAGGTTCATCACACGCTTCGCCAGATACTATACCCCAACCGTATGTGTACTGGCACTATTGGTGGCGATCGTACCGGCCATGTTAGGGGAGGACCCCATGGTATGGATCTACAGGGCATTGACGTTCCTGGTACTTTCATGCCCATGTGCATTGGTCATATCGATACCTTTGACCATCATGAGCGGTATCGGATGCGCCTCGTCCAATGGCATCCTGATCAAGGGAGGGAACTACCTGGAGATGCTGTCACGTATCGACACCATGGCATTCGACAAGACCGGTACACTGACCGAAG
This sequence comes from Thermoplasmata archaeon, assembly GCA_015063185.1. Lineage (GTDB taxonomy): Archaea > Thermoplasmatota > Thermoplasmata > Methanomassiliicoccales > Methanomethylophilaceae > SIG5. Next base: position 56,017 of record SUSY01000004.1, on the reverse strand, counting down.
GAAGATTCTCGGTCGTAGATGTGGTGTCGGATGAGAAAAGCCTCATAGAAAATGTATCGTTCGCATTGGAAAGCAACTCCAACCATCCGCTTGCCAAAGCGATATGCATGGAATTCGGTGGATCCGACCTTATCGTCAAGGACGTCAAGGAAATCCCGGGAAAGGGGATGTCCGGAATGATCGGATCATCGGAAGCATACGCCGGCAATTCGAGACTCATGTCCGACCTCGGGTTTGAAGTCGATGATCCCGAAGGATGTTCATCCATACACGTGGCCTATGACGGAAGATATCTGGGACATATAGATCTGGAGGATACGCCCAAAGGAAATGCCAGATCCACACTATCCGAATTGAAGGAATTGGGTGTCAAAAGAACGGTCATGCTCACCGGCGACAAGGACTCCATCGCGGAGGACATCTCATCCAGATTGGGCATCGACGAGTACAGGTCCAGTATGCTACCTCAGGACAAGATGGATTTCGTGGAAGAATTGATGGCCGGTTCCAATGGCCACACCGTATTCGTAGGAGACGGCATCAATGATGGTCCGACGTTGAGACGGGCGGACATAGGCATATCCATGGGACGGATCGGTTCCGATACCGCATTGGAAGCATCCGATATCATAATCGCAGGAGATGACCTGTCCAAGATACCTTTGGTGATGAGGATATCCCGCAGAACGATGTCGATAGTGAGACAGAACATCATACTATCACTCGGAATAAAGATGGCGGTCCTGATATTGACCCTCCTAGGTATGTCGGAGATGTGGTACGCTGTGATAGCAGATGTCGGAGCCTGCATACTGGCGATAATGAATTCGCTCAGAGCATTGAGGATGTGACCAACCACATAGCATTTTGTGAATGGAACTCGAGGATACTATGGATTGGGAATCGGATGTGTTGTTCTGGATACGGGATAACCTGACATGCGGATTCATGGATTCGTTGATGTCCGCAGTATCATTACTGTGTACAGCAGACATAGTATGGTTCATTCTTGCCGCCGTACTGACATACAGGAAGGACACCAGAAGGATCGGTGTGACCATGATGCTGGCACTTGTCATTTCCATTGTCATCTGCAACGGCATACTGAAACCTACGGTGGCGCGTATCAGACCATATGACGAGTTCGGCGTATCCCTCATAATTCCAGCCAGCACCGAGTTCTCGTTCCCGTCCGGGCATGCAACAGGTGTGACCGTTGTCACTGCGATATTGCTCAAACACTTCAGAGGATGGGGATACCTGATGTCGATATTCGCGATATCGGTGATGTTCTCCAGGATGTATCTGTTCATGCATTACCCAACAGATATTTTGGGAGGTATCGCGGTAGGTATGGCATCGGTCGCACTGTCATATGCGATAATGGCATATGTGAAAAGAAGGAAAGGGGTCGTCGTCGATGGAATGCAACGAATCTAGGATGAAGAAGGCGCTGGAGGACTTCCGTTATGCCTACAGGTTCAACAAACTAAAGAACACAGAACTGATCGCATACAGAAGGGACTCGGTGAAGGAGATCGCCCAAAGGAACTACAAGAAAGTGAGGGACCTCAGGGATGACGAGATCTATACCATATTGAGCAGGTGCGAATCCCTGTACTTCACCGACCTGACCGAATCGTACGAAGATGTGGCACAGCTGATAATCAAGGACAATCCACATAGCCTCCTCAGCGGATTCATCATCACATTGGCCAGAGGTAAGATCATGGCCCGCGGGGACTACATACTGGAACTAAAGCACATGGATTCCGATGTGAGGACAGAACTGGCATCATTGATCGACCCTTCCAAGTACGTACCCCTGAACATGTTCACAAGAGCGGTGTTCGAATACCTCGGACTTCCGAAACCTGGGGAAGGTTTCACCGATTTCCTGGTGTTTCAGAGACACTGCAAGGAACTGATCGAACCTTTGGAGGACTTGGGGATACTTACCGCCGATCTGACCACGGTGTACGAGTTCCTGTTGTTGACGTATGCCAAAAGATGCAAATGACTCAGAACTCCGCATCCGGACTCGGAGTGGCCACATGGTATATGTTCTCCCCATTCCGCCTGAATGCTGATCCATTCGAGTGACTGGACAGAAAGACGTAAGCCCGATACGATGGTGCTCGTACTCACACACGTATCAGGTAAATGGTATGAAGACAGGGCCCAAGGACCCTGTCATTGTGTTCAAACTACGGACCTGCCTCAGTTGTTGTAGATCACCGTAACCCCTTCATATGTCTTCAGACCTTTCACCCCATACTGGGCACCACCGAATATCTGGTCGAACGGAATGAGTTCCATATGGTGCATGGTACACACGGAATGATCGTATTCTGCAGAGATGCCATCGTATGCATATCCTGCTTCCACACGTATTCCTCTTGCACCATCCGCCCTACAATAATGATAGTTCGCCCAATCCTCATAGGTAACTGTGACATTGTTACAGGACACGTTATACTTGGACATATCAGGATAGTTTGACCCATCAATTGTAACGGTCTCAGTACAACGACCGATCAACATTCCACACATACGATAGTTGTAGTAATCATATGATGCTGTGACATCGTTGTATGCATCGATACGACAATGCACGTCCACATCTTTGAAATCGTACGTTGCACCTGACTCGGCCTGACCGACAATACCACCGATGGAACTGTCATAGGATCCCCAGAGTCCTGCAAGGACAACCCCTTTCGCAATAGAGATGTTACTGAAGGTATAATCTCCAGAACCGGACCATCCGATGATACCTCCAAGACCGTTGTTGTATGTTGCAAAGATACTGTCCTCGATGGATATGTTCTCGAAGGAACAGACACCTGTCGCGGAACCGCAGATTCCACCCACATCTCCGCCCTCTATGAGAACCTCTGCACCTTTGATAATCACATTTTCGATCGTCGCACCATCGATATTTCCGAATAACCCTATGGAACCATAACTGCCCCATTCATATCCGAGATCCCAACCGCTGATGTAAAGGTTCTCGATTGTATGACCCTGTCCGTCGAATGTTCCCTCGAAGGTGACCTTGTCACCGATCGGATCGAATGAGATGCGTTCCCCACCCTCACCTACCTTATAGAGATCGATACTGGTATCCAGCTTAACAATCTTACCTGCAAAAGAATCGCCACCATCGACGATAGTTGCAAGACCGGCCAATTGTTCTGCAGAAACGAGTGTGAATTCGGTATCCACATCGTTATACCATGATGTATCCACTGTACCATCCCATGTATCTGGTACATCATATGGGATAATGTTGAAGACCAATTCTACCGGTTCATCCACCCCATTCTTCTCGGTCGTAGCATTACCCTTTCCAGAGATGAACACCGAACCCATACCCACACTATCGTTACTTCCATAGGTGATGATACAATCCCGATCTATGTTGAGACCGTATGATTCACCGATAGCGGATAACGTCACAGTCGGCATCACCCTTTCATCGAGATATTCCATCGTAGGTATTGGTTCGAAATAGTCCGCGGAGAGGTGTAACGCCTTCACAATGATTGATCCGTGATCGTTAATGATCGCATAATCATCGGAATACACACCGCTGGCTCTGATGATGTATTCCCCCACATCCGAACCTGCACCATAATCACAGAAGAGTTCCACGGCACCTGACAGATCGGATTCACCCTCACCGGTAACGAAGCCTGAGAACACATGTTTGTATTCCGGAACTTCATCTCCGTAACGGATCTCGTTACCATCGACAGCGAATGTGCTCAAGACCAGATCCTTCTTGTGTATGTTGAACTCCAAGGTCAGATTGCCTGTGAAGTTCCCCTTTGCGAAGACATCTACGGTACCAATTCCTGCATGAATGTTCTCACCATAGTTGCATATAAAGTCATCAGTGGTCAATAACCCCATAGGGACGAGTGTGGGACGTATGCTCTGTCCGGTGTATACCACATCATCGATGTGTTTGAAATCGGAGGCAGAGATGACCATTGGTGCGATGGACCATGACACAATCTTGTCCTCAGCAGACATATCGGACCAACGACTGAACTCTGGGTACCTCAAGGACAATATGGCTTCGTGGTTTCCAGCATCGGTGGCTGACCCCCCTTTCACAGTATAGAACTGATTGTCCTCGTACGCGACATGTGTAACGCCATCGTAAGCGAATTCCTTGGACTCCGGAACCGATACATCGAGAGGTATGAAATGTGCCACAATGGATTTGCCCGAATCCATGGCCACCGAAATCGAGACATCGGGTTTACCGAAGTACGTTTCCGAACCATCCACTGTCACCTTCGATAACAACCAACCCTCCGAGGATTGTATGTCGATAGTAATATCTTTGCCCTTTTCGACAGAATATGTGCCCGGAGCTGGATATGTAGTACCTGCACCATCCACCGAGATTTCCAGATCAACTGGACCCTCGTCACAGATCGCATAGGATACTGCAGCTACACAAACGAGTGCTATCGCAACCGCCAGGCCAATCTCCGCCATCTTTGAACCTGTTGCCATTCTATTCACACTCCTTTTTAGAAGTCCTACTATGTTCTCAATTCGAAAAATCCTGAAAATCACTAACTATACCATATTACAGTCAATATCATCACCAAAAACCTGTTCAGAATCGAACCATTATCTATCGAATAGATTGAGGCGATGACATCCACGAAAGTATGGGACGTTTCAATCGCATCCGATATCCTGAAAGAATCATGAAGATCGAATCTCGGACACTTGAAAGTCCAAGGAACGAATGTCTCATCATTCAAAGATATCGTATTGACAACAACGTTGTCACAGTAGCCTCTTCCTTTCGGATAAGTGCAGTTGTATGTGCATGATACGCCCATTGAACACGCCCTACAAGGGATCCCGGGACTTAGCCCCTGGACATTGAAAGAAAACCATGACTGCAGTCCGATTCCCTTCCATACCCTGCAAACTATACATCGTATTGAATTGTATATAAAATACGTACTAGTTAAAAAATAAATTAATAGACAGGTGTAAAATGTATAAGTGCTCAAGTCATTCCATAAAAAAGTGGATGATAAAGAGTTTAAGAATAGGGGGACCTCAGTCCTTCTTTTCCTCGTCGTCGAAATCCTGACAACAGGAACGCTTCCCGCCACAGGACCCCATACTACATCCTCTGCAGCTGGCACAATGGTTTCCACTGCGGTGGTCCCTGATCACCACGAATGCCGCTGCGGCGATGATTGCGACAACGACCACTCCAACTACGATGGTAGATACGGACATGTTCATGCCTCCTTTCCAGCCAATGCCTTGATGTTCCCAATTGGATCCTTCGCTATGATGAAGTATGCCAATACGACCGCTGCCACGATGGCCATCACCATGTAACCTATGTTGACGTCATATCCGAAGAGGAGACCACCGAACTGGACGAGGATGAGCGAGCAGACGTATGCGAACACGCACTGGTATCCGACTGCGAATGCGGTAGCCTTCCAACCACCAAGCTCACGGTGCATAGCACCGATGGCTGCGAAACACGGTGCACAGAGCATGTTGAATGCCAGCAATCCTACTGCCCCAATCGGTGTGACGATGGTCGCAAGCCAAAGCCACAGGTCTCCCTCCGCCTCCTCGATCTCGATTCCGGCAATGGTACCGAGGGTTCCGACAAGGTCCTCCTTGGCCATGAGACCGGTGATGGTCGCAACCGAAAGCTCCCAGTTACCGAATCCGAGAGGTGCGAAGATTCCGCAAATTGCGTTACCGATGGATGCGAGGATCGAATCGTCGATGATCTCCGCCTCCTGGAAGGTCCAAGTGTACGAGGACAGGAACCAGATGAGGACGGTCGCCAAAAGAACGATGGTGAACGCCTTCTTCACGAATCCCCAACCCCTCTGAAGGGTTGCGAGTCCGACACTTACGACTGAAGGTGCGTGATATGGGGGGAGTTCCATGATGAACGGAGTGGGTTCGCCCGCGAATCTCTTGAACTTCTTCAGGATGACTCCCGAAATGAGCACTGCAAGGATTCCACCGAAGTAACATCCGAGTGCCACAAGGGGATTTCCGTTGAAGATCGCACCTGCGATGAGTGCCACGATAGGGAGCTTCGCCGCACAGGGCATGAAGGTGGTGGTCATAGCCGTGATCCTCCTGTCCCTCTCGTTCTCGATGGTCCTGGATGCCATGACCCCGGGGACACCGCATCCGGTTCCTACGAGCAATGGGATGAAGGATTTACCGGAAAGTCCGAACTTTCTGAAGATACGGTCCATGACGAAAGCGACCCTGGACATGTACCCGACCTCTTCGAGCAGAACGAGGAGAAGGAACATGACCAACATCTGAGGGAGGAATCCGAGGACCGCACCCACTCCCGAGAGGATACCATCGACGATGAGACCGAAGAGCATGCCTTCGACACCTATTTCGGCAAGCCAATCGGCAACCATAGGGATGAACTCGTCACCGATGTATGTGTTGAGCCAATCGGTCGCATACCAACCCGGAGAACCCTCGAGCATAGCGATCGTGTACACCAAGGCCATGATTCCGAAGAAAATGGGGAATCCTAGGATCCTGCCGGTGACTATGTCATCCACCTTATCGGAAAGGGTCTTCTTACGTCCGGATGAGGGCATCACCAGAACTCTGGAAACGATATCACAGATGGCATTGTATCTCTGATCGATGATGATCGCTTCAGAAATATCGTCATGTGCCTGTTCGATAGCCTCGATCTCCGCAGACACATCTTCGGAAATGTAATCGGATGCAGACGCATCTTTCTCGAACACCTTGACGGCTGCCCAACGTCTTATGTCCCTGGGAACTGTGGGTTTGAGCTTGGATGTGATGATCTCCAGAACGTCCTCGACATCCTTGCCAAAGGTCACATTCTTGGGAAGATCGCTAGAGGACACTTCTGAGATCGCTTTCTTGATCTCCTCCATTCCCTCTCCCTTGGCAGCAGTCGCCTCGATGACCTTGCAACCGAGTGCGTTACCAAGTGCGTCGGAATCTATCTCGAATCCTTTCGCCCTCGCGATGTCCATCATGTTCAATGCGATGACGACAGGTATTCCGACCTCCATCAACTGTACCGTAAGATACAGATTCCTTTCGAGGTTGGAACCATCGACTACATTGAGAATAACGTCGGGCCTCTCCTTCAGAAGATAATCCCTGGACACAACCTCCTCTGGAGAGTATGGTGAAAGGGAATAGATTCCGGGAAGATCCACCAAAGTGGCGGAGTCCAACCCCTTGATACGACCTTCCTTACGGTCGATCGTGACACCGGGCCAATTTCCAACACGTTGGGAACTACCGGTGAGCTTGTTGAACACCGTAGTCTTACCACTGTTGGGATTGCCCGCAAGTGATATTGTTTTCATTACATTCCTCCTTCGATAGCCTTAGCTAATTACTTAATTTCAAAATGGGAAAATGAGGTTCACTCGACTTCGATCTTCTCTGCGTCAGCCTTCCTAATCGAAAGCTCGTAACCCCTCACCGTAAGTTCGATTGGATCTCCGAGAGGAGCACACCTGTTGACGGTGATACTGCACCCTTTGGTGATTCCCATATCCATGATCCTTCTTCTGACGGGACCCTCGCCATTGATCCTTATCACCTTTACGGGGACACCGTATTCTACATCTCTCAATGTCTTGGTCATGAGATTACCTCCCAAAGGACGTCCCGCGGATTCCCGCGAATAATTCAACTGATACCATAATCAAGCCTCCGGGGAGATCATGATCTTAGAGGTTATCGAACGATCGATAGCGATTCTGGAACCGCGGATATCGACGATTAAATCCCCTCCACATCCCTGCATAACGGTAAGATACTCTCCGACGGTGAATCCGAGATCGTAGAGGTGACGTCTCACCTCATCCTTACCTCCAATCCTGCCGATCTTGCCTCTGGTACCCGCCTTCACACTGAACAGCGGAACCCCTACGGGAATGTTGGCATCTTGTCTCTCCATATGTTTAGGATATCCTAAAGACTATTTAAGTTTTAGGTAAACCTAACACTTAGTTTTACCTAAATTCAATCCTCCACTCCACTATGCCCTCACATGAGACACATATGCGCATTTTAAGCACAAAACCGTTTTATCCGCGATGACCCATGAGGAATCGGATACCATGTCACCGGGATTCGATAACGAGAAGTACATCAGGACGCAATCCGAACATATCAAAGAAAGGGTAGAGAGCGTCGGTGGAAAATTGTATCTGGAGTTCGGTGGCAAACTTTTCGACGATTATCATGCCTCTCGCGTACTCCCAGGTTTCGCACCTGACAGTAAGATCAGGATGTTGATGGAATTCGGAGACATGGCGGAAGCGATCGTCGTCATCAACGCCGAAGATATCGTCAAGAACAAGGTCCGCAGGGACATCAACGTCGCATACGACATGGAGGTGTTCAGATTGGTGGACTCCTTCAGCGATAGAGGCATCCATGTATGTGGACTTGTGGTCACCCGTTATTCCGGACAGGAATCCGTAGATCAGTTCATAAAGAGAGCCGAATCCCTGGGACTCGAGGTGTACAGACATTATCCTATAGCAGGATATCCTGCGAACATCGCTCACATCACGAGCGATGATGGATTCGGCAAGAACGAATACGTGAAGACCTCGAAACCCTTGGTCGTCGTGACCGCACCCGGACCTGGAAGCGGAAAGATGGCAGTATGCCTGTCACAATTATATCATGAACACAGAATGGGTCAGAAATCAGGCTACTCCAAATTTGAAACGTTCCCTGTTTGGAATCTTCCTGTCAATCATCCTGTGAACATCGCATACGAGGCCGCAACCGTTGACCTCAACGATGCAAACATGCTGGACCCGTTCCATTTCGAGGCATACGGTGTCACGACTGTCAACTACAACAGAGATGTGGAGATCTTTCCCGTCCTGAATGCCATGCTGGCAGGGATCTACGGGGAATCCCCCTACAAATCACCAACCGATATGGGCGTCAACATGGCAGGCAACTGTATCGTCGATTCAGATGCTGTGAAGAAAGCGGCCAACGCGGAGATCATCAGACGTTTCTTCGCTACCCTCAGACTCAGAAGGGAGGGACGTGTCGACGAGGAGATCGTCTTCAAATCGGACCTCTTGATGAAACGTGCAGGCATCGTTCCCGAGGATAGGAATGTCGTACGTGTCGTGAGAGACTACATGAAGAACGATAACAGCAGGGTCATCGTTGCAGCAGAACTCCCCAACGGAACTATCGTCACCGGAAAATCATCATCGCTTCTTGGTGCATCCTCTGCCATGATCCTGAACGCACTGAAGATTCTTGCAGGATTGGATGATTCCGTGCTTCTGATCTCTCCCGAAGTGATCAAATCGATGCAGAGACTGAAGGTCGACTATCTTGGATACAAGAACCCGAGACTCCACATCGATGAGATGTTGGTGGCACTATCAATCGCTGCCAACGAGGATCCCAACGCTGAGAAGGCGTTCTCCAAATTACCGGAACTGAAGGGATGTGATGCGCACTGTTCCATTATCCTCTCCAGTGTCAATGAGATATCGTTCAAGAAATTGGGAATGTACATCTCATGTGAACCCGAATATCAGACCAACTGTCTATTCCACGGGAACTGACGCTTTCAGATAGATGTCCATGCCGGATATGATGGATGACTCGAACACTTTGGGAAACATCATTGGATGGAGGAACACCATACGGTTCGCATTCCTATCAATCCTCACGATGACATCATGACTATCGCAGAACCCAGATGGTGGAGGTACGTACTGCTCGAGGATGTCGACGGAGTTGGATTCGTCAGGGATTTCATGGAAGATACTCCTCAAGACATCGTAGACAAATACAAAGACTACTGCAGGATGATGGAAAGAAGGAGAAAGGACAAGGATCCTATCAGATACTGATCAAATCTCCATAGGGGGTCCGTGTCCGGGGCATGCCAGATAACCTCTGAACTCGGACTCGATGTACTTACGACAGAGTCTGGCTCTGTCTGAATCCATATTCACGCTCTGCATCAGGTACGGTGCAAGGGTGTTGAATTCCCTTTGTTCCTTCGTAGAATCCCTGACATTTATGAAATCGTCACCGGTGAACACAAGACCCAGATCGTCACATACAAGTATTGTGTCCCCATCGACGTGACCACCGTTGCCTTCGAACGCCGTGAACTCATGTCCACCAAAGTCGAATGATCCGATCCTTTCATAGACGTCATCACCGTTCCTTCTACCGATGATGTCCATCCAATCGGTACCAAATGGCCTGTATTGTGCGATGATGGCACTTATCCTATAGTATGGAGCATGGTTGGGATTGGACTCCCTGTACCTGTCTCTCCCCTCCTCCTCTGCAAGGAAGTCATCGTACGCCGTTCCACTCAGACGGACCTTGGTGAAGTATGGACAAAGACCCACATGGTCCAGATCGGGATGGGTGATGAATATCTCCCTCTCCATCGATGCGAGATTGGGAATCTTCGATTCTATGAATCTGAATGTATCGTCGGCATAACATGAGAAACCACCATCGATGAACAACAACGAATCGTCGGACTCCAACACATACACCGTACTTCCGCAAGCCGGCTCTACGATATGCATCCTAAGGTCCCCGATCTCGCGAACGGAATATCTTGGTTCGAACCTGTCACCACCGTGTTGTACCACGAACTCCGCGAACTTCCTCACATATTCGAACGTCTTGAAAGGCAACTCGCCCCTATCATCCAGTATCTGCATGATCCTGTTGGAGCAGATCATCATCTCCTTCGAATCCGAATCGTTCAGGGAGAGGATCTTCCTCATATCGGATGCGAATGTCATGTAGAATACCGTGTTATCGAGCACCTTATCGGTCATCTCATAATCGAGGATGGTCACCTCGTAATATTCGGCGATACCATCCAGAACGGCCTTGGTCATCGAGGGATCATCGATGTGGATGGCCATCTTGAAATGCTGCTCGGGAGTCCCGTTGTCCTGAGCATTCATGTACGAGATGTTCACGTTGAACCTGTTCAATATCTCCAGAACAGGGATCACAGCGTTGGGCACGTCCGGGATACGTATGCTGATGAGGATCGTGTCCTCCTCACCGTCCTCCAGATACCCCATCCAACCGAGGCCTTCGGATATGCGATCGAATATCGACTCGTTATCCGCTGCGACCTCGAGGAACATGGTATTGCTATCGACGGACCTATTGTAACTGGTACGGACGATGTTCCCGCCACAGGAACCTATGACCCTTGCTGCCTTGAGAAATGATCCGGCCTTGTCCTCCACCCTTATTACATAGGTATGTCTCATCAATGTAGCAATCAGGTCATAACATTAATACCCCGTAGATGACCAATGCCGAATAGCATTAAATTAAGGAACAATACTTGATGTCCTATGATCGAACGGTTGAAGGGACGTTTTGAAAAGGCAGCGGAGATCGCCAAATGCCACGACAGGATCCACCTGTTCTCACATTACGATGCGGACGGTATAGCATCCGCTTCTGTAGTCGCATCCTCCCTTCGCAGATCCGGAATCGAATTCGATGTGACCATATTCCCTACACTGGAACCCAAGCAGATGGAGAAGATCAAGGACACAGAATTCGAATGTATGATCATGACCGACATGGGAACGAGTTATCTGAATGAATTGGGGGAACTCGGCAAGGATTGCATCATCCTTGATCACCACGAACCTCTCACAGATATCGACCTCAACCATGTGGCATACATTAACTGTCATAACGCAGGCATAGATGGTTCCCATGAGGTCTGTGCATCCACCATGGCATACCTGTTCGCACAGGCAATGGGCGATAACAAGGACCTCGTCGAGATCGCAATAGCAGGTATGATCGGCGACAAACAACACATCGGTGGATTCAAAGGCGTGAATAAAGGGATCATAGACTCGGCCATCGAAGACGGTCGGATAATATGCCAGGACGATTCGTTGATCCCATCCGGCGATATCACTCACTCCCTGTACGAATCCATAGACCCATTCATCAAAGGCATATCGGGCGACATTACCGGTGTGAAGGAATTGTTGGCATCCCTGAACATCGTCGACCTGTCCGATCAAATAGAAAAGAAAAGGTTGGAATACGAAGTGCTGGGCAGACTGAGGTCACAAGGGGTGTCCGATCACATCATCGACCAATGTATCCAACCCAGATATCATCTTCCCACGTACGGGATGGATGCTGAAAGACTGTCAAGGATCATAGACGCGTGCGGCAGATCCGAGAAGGGCGATGCAGGAATCGATCTCTGTCTCGACGGAAAGAGTCCGATCGCTGAGTCCACGTACATGAAATATACCGAACGCCTCCTCAGATGTGCCGACGACCTTTCCAAGAACGGTACGATTGTCATGGAGAACATACAGTTCTTCATCAATACTGTATCCGGGGTGACCGGTACCGTTGCTGGAATGTATTCCAGATACCTTGGCGATCCGATGAAACCCATTGTCGGATTCCAACCTGAGGGTAAGAAATACAGCCTGTCATCGAGATGTACGGATCTGGCACTGGACAAGGGCGTCAACATGGCCGCGGCCATGAGGGAATGTACCAGAGCAGTGGGCGGAAATGGCGGAGGCCATGCCAACGCAGCCGGCGGATCCATACATAAGGAAAAGAAAGACGAATTCCTCAAGCTATTGAATGAGACGATAGGCAAACAGATCTCATGATCGTGGACTATATGATCCGTCGGATTCTGACCGTTTAGACATACAACGCCCATAGGCATATTTATTGGCCAACACAATCACCGTTGCGTATTGGACTGCGTCCAACACATATGGCGAGACAATGGAAGCAAGAGATATCTTACGACCATCCCCCAGGATGCTCATAGGCCTAATCGGTGTGAGTGTACTAATCCTAATACTTATGCTTCCTTCGGATTATGCGGACACCACCGTCGGGATAGTGGCATACATAATTCCGTTCTACACCTTGGTAGCCTCATGCGTACGTCTCTATGAGACCCTGCATTCCAAGATTTCGGACATCAAGAATTGGGTTTTGGCCATTCCGGTCGTGGAAAAAATATGCTCGATTCCGATCGTAGAAAGATATAGGATAGATATACTTTTCAAATCACAGATTCGCCTCTACTTCTCCATCGCCATTAACATAGGCTACATCGCGATCAATGTTTTGACATACTATCTGTATCACTCCGTCTGGTTCCTCGTCATTGCCGCATACTACTCAGTCCTATTCGGGATGTGCGTGATCCTCTATAGATTCCACAAGAAGGTCGGATTCGGGATCAACAGGATCGATGACCTACGCATCACCAGGTTCTGTTCCATCATCCTGCTGACCCTCAACGTGATCCTACTCATTGCAATCAGGATGATCATCTACAGAGATGCAGGATATCATTACGAAGGTATTGTTATCTACTTCATGGCAGCGTATACTTTCTTCACCAGTGGATTGGCCATCATCAATCTGATAAGGTTCAGCAAATACGGAAACTTCGTGGTGACGATCATCAGAGCAGCGGTGGTGGCAGCAGCATTGGTATCCATATTAACACTAGAAACTGCAATGTTGTTCCAATTCGGTGCCGATATGCCTAAGGATGCCAAAGAACTGCTTGTAGTGTTTAGCGGTATCGGAATCAGTACGGTCATCGTTGGAATGGCCATGCGCCTGATAGCTCTGACATCCGATGAGATCAGGGAGTTGAAGATGCAGGAGTCCGTTGAGGAATAGACGCTGAAGCGCCATAGTGCCAAACAGACGAATATGAACTGTAAGCGTCTACACAGTGATCTATTCGGTAGTCTATTCGGTATTTACAGCAATCCTGATCGACTCATCTGAATGCCCAATCTTTGTCACGATACCCAATATCACGATGTGACGGACAATCAAATGGGACTTAACTGCAAGTTGCAGTGGAAACTCACTTGATGGAATGGGTCAACTCTGCCACATATCGAACCGTCTTCTCGATTCCTCCGACCGTTCGACACCGTTGCCATGTCAGTACGTTTCTGCAGCATGACGGATGGTGTTGGGACCCTCGGAATTTATAAGGTCCTCTGTGGGGTGGTATATCGACCATATGGACGAAGATAAAGGCCTATAAAATTAGAATGAGCCAGATATTCATTAAATCACGATTCAATGAGTTGATTGAATTATAATTCAATGAGTTGATTGAATTATAATTCGATACCGGGTTTCGGCGTCCTATCCTCCGCATATTTCACATCGTTGATCATAGACATAGGCAGATTCCCGGATTCTAGGAGATTCACCGCATCGTTCGGTGTGGTACCGAAGATGAGGTCCTCATCGGATTCCAATCCCAACTGTGCTACCACGCATAGGGGAGACGAACTTGCCAGATATCTGCTGATGTTATGTGTCTTGAGTCATGTGAAATACCGGAAGGATTCCGTCGTCACCAGGATGTACAGAAGACTGATGGAGAGAGGGAGACCTAAGAGGGAAGCGATGGTCGCAGCGGGAAGGAAGCTGTTGACGGTGGTCTATTTGATATTGAAGAACCGCAGGATGTACGTATCGGATTCCGAAGCATTGTTACTATCACACGAGGACGAGAAATCCCAGAGAGAGGATTTCGGTCTGAAGGATGTGACGGAGGAAAGCACGTTAGAGTGAACACATACGATGAGAGGTGAATGCGGGAGGCGGGGTCGGAAAGCGTGCAGGACTCAATTGGTGCCATACGATGATGTATCGGACGAAGCATAAGATTGCAGAGTACGGTCCCGTTCGATCGGAGCGAGTAGGGTCTCCGATATCGGATGACCGAAGAATAAGATGATCATTCCGCAGTGACTCGAATCACAAGGAAAATCACCTTCCGGAAACCTATGATAGCGATAGCTTTCTAAACGACAATGACGATATGTGAGGAAGAAGCTCACTGGTCACTATTTTTGATTATAATAATGGATGGCGGACGAGAAGGGATTCGAACCCTTGGCTTGCAGCTTAGGAGGCTGCCGCCATATCCAAGCTAGGCCACTCGTCCTCAAAGGTGTGATGAAAGATATTGGATAAAAAGGTTTCGAAAGGTAAGGCCGTAACCTTACTCCTTCTTCTCTGCAGCGGGTGCCTTCTCCCAAACCTCGATGAACTCGATGGTGTCGATTCCGAAGGCCTCACGCATGTCGTTGACGATCCTGAACTTGGTCATGAGCCAGTTCTGGTTGAACTTGACGATGTCAGGAGTGTAGATGGAGATCTTGTCCTTTCCGAACTCGAACTTGAAGCCCTCGTTGGATCCGAAGTCCATCTGTGCGATTGCCATTGCCTTGTCCTCATCGGACTCCATGACCTCGGTGACGGTGAAGGTATACTTGAGGTCCTTTCCTGCGAGCTTGTTGTTGAAGTCGACCTTGACACGGCCTGCACCGACAGTCACGACGGTACCGGTACGGTCTCCGAGCTTGACCTCGAGTCCGGGGTAGGGGCGGATCTCCTGCTTGTAGAAGTCCTTGACGGTGAAGGTCTCGATGAGCTTGGGATCCTTCTCTCCTGCTGCCTGCTGGCAGGGAACCTCGATGGTGACCTCTTTTCCGACCTCTGCCGCTGCGATTGCCTCATCGAGGACCTTGAAGAACCTTCCGGAACCAACGATGTAGGGCATGGGTGCGTAGGAGTACTTCTCGTTGAAGATTCCTGCCTCCTTTGCCTTGTCAGCGAAGGTGGTGTCGAAGACAATATCGGATCCGAGGATGCATGCATCGTAGTTCATGCGAACAATGTCGCCTTTCTTGAGATTTGCCATAACGCTGGCATTAAAAGAATCGTTTATAAAGGTATCGCGCGCGATTACTAGACATCGGCGGACAGAAAGAGATGCGGCATCCGGAACCGGTCCAGGACGCCAGACATCATCCGAATGTCACCGAACAACATCCGTGACCGCACCGGAAAGGTCCCCGGACCTCAGTTCGGATTCAGTGACAGATACGCGGACCCTACCACCGATACCTTTCAGGAAATCCATCTGCGTGTGGCGTGGGTCGAACTCCAACAGGGCTATCCTGTCCCCTTCACGTGAGAGGATCGAACCGTTTCCCTTTCCGAACTTTATGACCCAGTCTGTGAAAATATCGTCGGACGTCTCATCCTCGAAACCCATGTTGCAATCTTCATAGATTGTGTCTGGCTCATCCAAGGACAGGATAGGGTGGATGATGATTCCATCTGAGACGTCGGCGAAGAAGTACAGGTACCCCTCCTCGGGGAGAAGTCCCTCCGTATCGAAACCCTTGAGGTCTTCAAGGTTGATCTGGCACATGAATATGTCATCCTCCGGCCAAGGTTCCTTGTCCGCCCACTTCTCGGGAACGACAGGATCACCGAAGAATCTGGACCCTTCGTATTCAGCCTCCCCTCTGTCGCATATCTCGAATCCGATCATATCAGAGCCTCTCCGCACGTTCTTTAGCGCCCTTCATCCCCATACCATCGGCCTTAAGGTATAGTTCCTTTGCCTTGACCTGATCCTGCTCAACACCGATACCGTTCTCATACATCGCAGCCAAGTTGAATGTGCAGAGTTCCGAGCCTGCCTCACTTCCACGGACGTACCACTTGACGGCCTCAGACTCCCTCTTAGCAGTACCGATGCCGTGTTGCAACATATATCCGACATTGCACATAGCCAGCATGTTATCCTGATTGGCGGACAATGCGAACCATTTGAATGCCTCCACCTCGTCCTTCTCCACACCCACACCGTTGAGGTACGCATCGCCGACATTGAACTGACCCACATCATTACCCTGATTGGCAGCCATCAGATACAGTTCGAAGGCCTTCTCACTATCCTGTACCAGACCTGCCCCGTTGTCATACATATAACCCAACGCGCATTGTGCTCTGGCACTTCCACCCTTCGCGGCAACCGAGTACCAATTGATCGCCTTCTTGATATTCTTGTCCACACCGATTCCATCTTCGTAGATGGCACCCAATGCATACTGTGCCTCGGGATGTCCACGCTCGGCCGCACGACAGTACCATTCGATGGCCTCCAACGGATTCACAGCCTTACCGTTCAATCCGTGTTGTGTGAATACACCCATGTAATACATTGCATCGGGATTGCCGCGAAGACCGGACTCTTCATAACACCGCATTGCCTCCGGCACATCAGCTTCACATGAGATGCCCTCCTCGAGGAACATCGCTCTGGTGAACAAGGCACCGGGATGGTTCTTCTCTGCAGCCCGGGTGTAGAGTTCCAGAGCCCTATCCAGATCCTGTTTGACACCATCACCGTACTCATGGAGCATTCCGAGACAGTACTGTGCCTCGGGATCGTCCTTATCGGCCGCTTTCTTGAACCATTTGGCCGCTTCCTCCGTGTTCTGATCGAGAACCGTACCCTGCATGTAGATTATACCCAATTCGACAGCGGCGGACACATCACCCTGGTTGGCCGCATTCCTGAGCAACCTCAGACCATCGGCCTTCTCACGGCCCTCACTCGCTATCATGGATCTGATCTCCTCCATGTCCATCATTTCAACCCCGCATACTTGAGAAGGCTGTAGACCTCACCCTTGGTGGCCTGCCTCCATTTACCTTCAGGTATGTCCCCAAGTTCGATGTCGAGGATACGGACCCTCTTGAGGTCGGTGACGACATAATCGAAATACTCGCACATACGCCTAATCTGACGATTCAACCCTTCGGTTATGATGATCCTGAAACGATACTTTCCAAGTTTCTCGGTGACACATGGTTTGGTCTTCGTACCAAGGATGGGTACCCCTGCGGACATCCCGTCGAGGAACTTCTGTGTGACCGGTCTGTGTACCGTGACTATGTACTCCTTCTCATGATCGTATCTGGACCTCATGATGCCGTTGACCAGATCTCCCCTGTTGGTGAGGATCAACAGGCCCCTGGAATCCTTGTCCAAACGTCCGACCGGATAGACCCTCCTCTTGTAGTTGACGAACTTGACCACATTGTCCTTCTCATCCTCTGCCGTGGTACAGACTATACCGACCGGTTTGTTGAGAAGAAGAACGATGGTCTTTCCGTCATCCTTGATGTTCTTACCATCCACGCGAACATCCTGTGACGGTACGACCTTTGTACCTGTGACGGCAGTCTCTCCGTCAACGGTCACCCTACCCTGAGCGACCATCTCATCGGCCTGCCTCCTGGAACAAACTCCACAATCCGCCAGATACTTGTTGATACGTACCGGTTCACCGTCTACCATGGTTTCACATCCTCGCGCGCGATTAATAACCTTCGGTCAGACCGGGATATGATATCCTTCCAGAATCCCCCTTGACCTCCACCACGACCCTAGCACCGTTGATCACGGTCATACGTGGGGCCTTATGACCGATGTCCACATCGAACACCATAGGGAGACCCAGATCTCCCAATACGCTACGTACTGCATCCTCATAGTCCTCCCCATCATAGAACATGGGCCTACCGAAGAGGAATCCGGATGCATGTTCGAACCAACCGTTCTCCATCATCGACCTGAGGTCATTGACCACATCCTCACGGTTGCCTGCGAACCTCTCCATGTACCAGACTATCCCGTCATCCCTATAGCGCTCGACGAAGTCCCTGACCCTGTCCCTTCTGGTACCTACCATAAGTGCCAACTTATCCGTACATCCGCCCAAGGCTATTCCGGAGAAGGTGACATCGGATTCCGATCTCCATGATACAGGGAGATCGCCACATATCGGTTCAAGACCGGTGACCCTGTCCTTGAACATGTCCTCATATGTATCGAATGAGGATTGTTCGATCCTCTTCCCCTCGAGGAACTCTATGTTCTCCTGGATACTGCGGTGCCACGGTTCCATTCCGTAATCCCCGAAGTTTCCACAATACACGCTCATAATGTCGAATATCGTCGTTATGACAAACAGCACATCTGTATTGTCCGAATAACCCTGCACCCATTTCGGATTGTCCGATATGGCCGAAAGATCAGTATAATCGAATATCTCGTTGAGATAATCACCACCCTTGGCGGACACGATGTATGTAACATCCGGATCCGAAAGGAGGGAGTCCAATTCCCTTGCCCTCTGTTCGGCAGGAGAACTCCTATCCCCATCCATATCGGAATAGACATTGGAGGTCATCCTGACATGATACCCTCTTTTCTCTAGATTTGATACGGCGTTCTCAAAACGACTGATATCGGTAGGCTCGGATACACCTGCCGAGGGGGCCGTCACCCCTATGAGGTCCCCTGCGGAGAGGAACTTCGGTCTGATCATGTACCAGAATATGTGGAACCAAAATAAAAGTAAGAGGGGGATTACCCCCTCGTTTCTATCATCAACCTTTGACGATCAATGCTACGGACGTGACCAAGAAGGCAGCCATCGACACCAGCGAAAGGAGCATGGTGACGAAGAAGACCTCGTTGAAGTACACGGCGACCATTGCGACAAGTGTTGCGACGGCGATACCGCTCAGCACCGCGTTGCCCTTGCCCTTCACGGGACGGAACAATGCGACGGATGCGAGACCTACCAATGCGAATGCGACACCCCATGCCTCGGAGGAGGACATGAAGATGGCGACCACGATGGCGAGTGCGCCTGCACCCATCATGAGACCGGATGCCTTAGCGGTTCCCTTCAGACAGTTGATGGCACAGATACCTGCGAGGAACATGAAGATCGCGGAGACCACCATAGCGATGGTGGCAGCGGTTCCTGCATTTCCTGCAGCGCTCACGATGTCGATGAACGCTATGGTATCGAATGCGGGCTTGCCCATTGCGATCCAGGAGACGAACACTCCGACTGCGAATGCCAGGACGGAGACGAGTCCATACATGCCTGCCCTGAATCCGGTGCAGAACCTGTATCCGCTGTCATACGCGAGATACTCGTCTATGCTGTCGAGGGTGCCGTCATCCTTCGCTTCGGCGAGGAGTGCGGGAATGTCCTTTCCATCCCTGACGAGCCACTTGGGTCCGACCCAGTTCCACTTGCCCATGAGGTGCATGAGTGCGGGAACGACATAGGTACGGATGACCAATGCATCGACTGCGATGGCGAAGCACAGTGCGAATCCGATCTCCTGAAGCATCGGGGATGTGGACAGCATCATGGTTCCGAACGCTCCGGCCATGATGATTCCGCATATTGTGATGATGGATCCGGACTTGACGATGGCTTCCTTGATCGCCTTGTCATTGGACATTCCCTTGCTGACATTCTCCCTGATACGGGTGGTCAACAGGATGTCGTAGTCCATACCGAGACCGAGACAGATGACGAACAGGATGATCGGCATGATGAAGGTCACAGGCACTCCGAGGATTCCCTCGAACACGATGAATGTCAATCCGAGAGTCCAAAGGACACTCATGATGATGGTCACCAATGAACGGAGAGGCGTGAGATAGGACTTCATCACGAAGAACAGCAACAATGCGATCAGGACGATGACGACGACCTCGATCATCTTGAAGTCCTTGTTGATGGACTCGGACATATCGACAAGCACAGGAACTGTACCGGTGACGTATGCCTTCTCGATGTCCAAGCTGTTACGTTTGTCCATCTCCTCGTTGACTATCTCCTTGATGGAAGTGACGGTTTCCATAGAGAGTTCGGACATAGGCTCGTCCTTGACGACGACGGTCATCTTGAGATACTGTTTTCCATCGTGAATCTCCGAAACCGTTCCAAGACCCATATTGACGACATAGTTGATAGCTGCGTAACCATCCTCAGGGGTATCGAATCCGCCAGTTACGATGAGTCCGAGATACATGTTGATGGTGTTCACCATCACCTCAGGGAATGGCGAGGTCAAACGCTCGAGAACAACCTCAGGTGGGATACCAAGGAGACTGGCCATGGACGCAAGATCCATCAGACTCTTGAAGTCCATAGCACCCACAGCGTATGCGATATTGCCTCCTGTTTCACCCTTCATTAACGTCATGAGACTGTCGTCCGCATTCCAAATGGACATCGCAAGATCCGTCGAATATTCTGCGTATTTCTTGCCCTCGGTACTCCAATTCCATGTGGGAACCGGATTACCGTTGACATTGACGCTGGATATGGTGTACAACGGATCATCGTTGTCGACCTCAAGGAGGACATAGGTGGGCATAATGAGTCCACCGTAGGCGTTCTCGGTGATCGCTTCGACTCCTTCCTTGGACTCACTCTCGGGCATCGTACTGATCATGTCGAACGAACCGGAGTTGTTCACTGCGACATATCCGAGGGGAAGGGTGATGAGGACTGCTGCGAGGACAATGGGTACGGCATACTTGGTCGCATGCTCTGCAGAGGATCTGAAGTACCTGTGACCGAACTTGACAATGGATCCGTACCAGCTGTTCATGGTCTTTCCCTTGGGGTCGAGCTTCTCGGCCTTGTTGGGATAGAAGATCTTGTCACCGACCACAGCGATGATTGCAGGAATCAGGGTCAATGCCGCAAGCAGTGCGAAGACGATACCTGCTGCCAGGACGATTCCCATGGTCTTGATCATCGCGAAGGAACAGAGGGACATGGCTCCGAATCCGATGATGACGGAGATTCCGGAGGTGGTGATCGATTCACCGGCCCAAACGATTGCCTCACGGAGTGCCTCGTTATGGTCCTTTCCTGCCATACGCTCCTCCCTGTACCTAGACAGGATGAAGATACAGTAGTCGCAACCTGCACCGAGCATCGCGATTAACACGATGGTGCTGGTCATGTAATAGATGCCCATGAGCTGGGAAAGTCCGTAGATGACTGCAAGGGTCATCGCATATGCGAATCCGATGACACAGGGAGGTGTGGCAGCGGATACGAAGGACCTGAAGAACAGTCCGATGAGAATAAGAACAAGAAGGATAGAGAAGGGATCGATCCTCTTCACATCGGTCATAGCACCGTCCTCGGTATCGAAACCGATGGCAGAGGAGCCGGTGACATAGGTGACGTTATCGATACCCGCTACCTCCTTCGCTTTGGAGACGTAGTCCCTGATCTCAGGGATCTGCTTGTTGACGTTGACTTCCTCGATGTTGAAGGAGAGTGCTACCATCACGATTCCGGAGCCGGATTCCTCTTTGGAGTAGAATCCGGCATTCATGGTCTCGAGCTTAGAAACAAAATTCTCACCATATTTTGCATCTAAAAGCTTGTATAGTTCTGCAATAAAAGCGTCTACATCCTTTTTGACATCGGAATCGATAGAAGGATTCTTGGGGACTTCGACGACGATAATGGGGTCCATACCCGTGGAACCCGAATTGAAATAATTGGTATCAGCAATGATGTTCAATCCCTGGACGGATTCGGAATCGTCACCGACCATCGAGGTCATGTCATATTGGAGAACTCCGGGCTGCGTCATGGTCATGACACCGACCGGAAGTGCCAACAGGAGGACGACGATCCAAGTCAAGATCACCCTCTTTGGGTGTTTCTCGATCAAATCCGCCAATTTCGAATAGATATTGGCCATGTAATCGCGATTGTAATATGATATATAAGAGTTGTTTGAACACGCTCAAAAAAATGTAGAATAGTGGTCCGATTCATATGTTAATAATCAAAATCTGCCCTGCTTTTAACAATAAATTTTGAACATGCTCAAAATTAAATATCCTCCGGATAATTGGGTTCATGTGATCATCAAGAAGATGGTTGGCCAATCCGAACCGAATGAGGACAGTACCAGCACCCGTAAGGAAAAGAAAGCGCAGATGCGTGATACCGTAGCACGTGTCGCATTCGAACTGTTCATGGAACAGGGATATGACAAGACCACCATGAGACAGATTGCATATCGTGCCAAGATCCTTAACGGAAGTCTGTACAACCTCTTCCCCAGTAAGGATCACATCTTTGACTACATATTCATGCACACGATCGAGAAGAGGAAGGAGAAATGTAATCACCTCCTGGAACAGGATATGGATTACATGACCGCACTGGCACTTCCATATCTACTAGAATTGCACATCGCGAAGGAGATTCCCAAGGTTGGAGAACTCTTCCATGAGGCATATTCCAATTGGGATACATTCGATAAGATCGTGGACCTCGACACCGAATGGATATCTACCGTATCAGGAAGGTTCGGAGTACCATTCGATGAGAATCACATAAGACAGGTCATGATCTCCGTCGACGGAAGCTTCACCAAGTTCGTGGACAGGTACCTCTACACCGGAGACGGCAATGTCCAAGAGGACCTTCGTACACTCATCATCCAACTCTTCACTCTGATGAATCTACCGTTACATAGTTTGGACACACTGATGCAAAGGTATTCCGAACTGAAGGACTCCTCCGATACATGGATGGACCTGGAACTGTGGCCGTCAGAGTAGAGTGTGCACGCGCGATACCTTATTTTATTACATTCCCCATTCACCCACTAGGTGAAAACAAATGGTTGA
Source organism: Thermoplasmata archaeon (assembly GCA_015063185.1). Taxonomy (GTDB): domain Archaea; phylum Thermoplasmatota; class Thermoplasmata; order Methanomassiliicoccales; family Methanomethylophilaceae; genus SIG5. The sequence continues at coordinate 32,535 of SUSY01000004.1, read as the reverse complement.
CCAGAAGGCAATCGAAGCAGCGAAGGAGAAGTTCGGAATTCTCCTCGAGAAGCAGCTCAACAGGGTCGAGAAACTCAAGGAAGAGGGCGCACCCGTGGACTACTCCAAACTCGACAAGCTCATCGTCGGAGTATGTGGAGGAGACGGAATCGGCCCCTACATCTGTGCATCCGCACAGAAGGTCATGGAATTCCTCCTCAAGGACAAACTCGAGGCTGGAAAGGCAGAGATCAGGATCATCGACGGACTCACCATCGAGAGACGTGTGGAGGTCATGAAAGCGATCCCCGACGATACCCTCGAGGAGCTCAAGAAGTGTCATGTCATCCTCAAGGGTCCGACCACCACCCCCGCAAAGGGAGACCCATGGCCCAACATCGAGTCCGCAAACGTCGCGATGAGGAAGGAACTCGACCTCTTCGCCAACGTCAGACCCGTTTCCGTTCCCGAACTCGGAATCGACTGGACATTCTACAGGGAGAACACCGAGGGATCCTACGCACTCGGAAGCGACGGATTCTTCGTCACCGACGACCTCGCGATGGACTTCTGTGTCGCGACCCTCCAGGGAACCGAGAGGATCATCCGTGCCGGATTCGAGAACGCGAAGAACACCGGAAAGAACTATGTATCCATCATCGTCAAGGCCAACATCATCAAGACCACCGACGGACTGTTCGTCGATCTCGCAGACAAGATCGCGAAGGACTACCCCGAGGTCAAGCACGATGTATGGTTCGTCGACATCACCACCGCGAAGCTCATCGATCCCGCCAGAAGGTCCGCGTTCAAGGTATTCGTCCTGCCCAACCTTTACGGTGACATCATCACCGATGAGGCAGCACAAATCCAGGGAGGTGTCGGAACCGCGGGATCCGCTAACATCGGAACCAGGTACGCGATGTTCGAGGCCATCCACGGATCCGCTCCCAGGATGGTCACCGAGGGACGCGCACAGTATGCTGACCCCTGCTCCATGATCAAGGCGGTCGCAATGATGATGGACCACATCGGAGAGGCGGAGAAAGCCAAGAAGCTCAACATGGCCCTCGACGTATGTTGCCAGTTCGAGAAGAAACTGGTCATGACCGGAAGGGACACCGGTGCCACCGGAGACGAGTTCGCCGAGTACATCATGGACACCATCCAGAGGCCCGATCTCGAGAAGGTTTGGCAGGATTACGTCGACGCTCTCATAGCGGCGAACAAGAACTGAGCGGTACACATGCTGCTCAGAGCAGAATCCCTCACGAAATCCTTCGGTCCTGTGAAGGTGCTCACCAAAGCCGACCTCCAGATCAACAAGGGCGATAGCATCGGCCTGATCGGAGTAAATGGTGCCGGCAAGAGCACCTTCCTCAAGATCCTCTTGGGAGAGGACCGTTGCGACACGGGTGAACTCATAGTCAACACCCAAAGGATCGGTTACCTCCCACAATTCCCGGAGGATGCCAAAGGTCTGACCGTGAGGGACGTTCTCGGTCGTCCGTACGGACACATCGAGAACATAAAACGCAGGATGAGGGAGCTCGATGACATCATGGCATCGGGAAGGGACGATATCGATTGGAATACCGTCACCACCGAATACGCCAGATTGGAGAGCCAACTCTCCAAGAACGCCAGTGACGACGAGAAGATGCAGATCTCCGCCTTGGAAACGGTCGGACTATCCCAGGGCATCATGGACAGGGACATGGACACCCTCAGCGGAGGAGAGAGGACCAAGGTCATGCTCTCCAGGATCGTCGTCCAGGCGGAGGACTGCGACCTGCTGTTCCTCGACGAGCCTACCAGCCACCTCGACATAGATACCGTGGAATGGCTGGAGGACTTCCTTCTGGACTCTCATACCGCCTGCGTGGTGATCAGCCACGACAGATACTTCCTCGACAAGATGGCCACCCGTACCGTCGAGATCTCCAACGGCAAGACCAGGGAATACAAGGGCAACTATTCCGCGTTCATAATGAAGAAGATGCTCGACCTGGACCGTATGCAGAAGGAGTACGACAAGTACGTCACCCAGAAGAAGAGACAGGAAGAGATCGCGGAGAAACTCCATCACGATCAATGGTTCCTGACCACCCACAAGACGCGTCAGAAACTGATCGAGAAGATGGAGGAGAAGGAAGCACCCGAGAAGAACAAGGAGATCACCGTCAGGATCCAATCCGCTCCCAAATCCGGAAAGAACGTCATCACCGCCAAGGGGTTGTCCGTCTCATTGGGCGGAAGGACGATCCTCTCCGATATCGAATTGGACATCCATAAAGGAGAGAAGATCGGAATATTCGGTGCCAACGGTGAGGGTAAGAGCACTCTGATCAAAGCACTTATCGGCGAGATCCCCTCAGAGGGAGAGCTTTGGATCGCACCGGGTGCGAAGATCGGATACTTCTGCCAGAACCATGAGAACCTCGATCTGAACCTCACACCCGAGGAACAGATCCTTCAGGTCATCGGTAAGGACAGACGTGCCGAAGCGAGGAAACTCCTTGCAAGGATGTTGCTCTTCGACGAGGAAGTGGACAAACAGATGAGATATCTCTCCGGAGGGGAGAGGGTCAGAGTGTCCCTGACACTGTTATTGCTCCAAGAGACCAACGTGCTCGTTCTGGACGAACCCACCAACTATCTCGACATCCCGGCGAGACATGCCTTGGAAGAGGCACTCAATGAGTATAACGGTACGATCCTGACCGTCACCCACGACAGGTACTTCCTCGACACCGTGTGCAACAAGGTCTGCGAGGTCAGAGATGGACACATAAAACTCACTACTGGCACATACTCAGCCACAAAGGGTAGGCCCAACACCACCGAGATCGTCATGGATGCCGACGAATACAGGGTCATATCACCGTTCACAAACTGGGCACTCGGTAAGAAGTTCGCCAAGGGCGATCGTGTACTGGTCGCACCCACCGAGATGAAGAACTACGAGTGGGCAATCAGTCAAGGAAAACTCAAGAAGACCGGTGGCCGTCAGAGGAAGAAGATCGCTGTCGAAAAACCATCCGACGAAACGAAATGAGGATCGCTTTCATATGGGGCGCGGACCATGGAAGATGAAGCCAGCAAGATGGAAGTGATCGATTCCGGAAAAAAGGCGATACTCTTCATCCTCCCTTCGATATTCACCGTTCTGCTGACATCGACCTACGGTGTAGCAGATGCACTCGTGGTCGTAACCAAACTGGGTCCCGATGCCCTCGCCTCCATCGTATCCATCCTTCCAATACAGTATCTTCTCACCGCACTCAGCATGATGTTCGCTTCCGGTTCGGCATCACACATAGGATATCTGATAGGACGTAAGGAATATCAACGTGCCAGTTCGCATATGTCCACGATCATCCTCTTCGTGACGACCGTCAGCATAACGATCATGCTGATGTTCGCGACCATCATCGGAACGATAACCCATTTCATAGGCGTAAACGGAGTCATACTCTCCGGTGCTATGGAATACGGACAGGCATTCTCCTTCGCCATCCCGTTCTTCATGATGCAATATCTAGTGTCCCAGATACTCATCGTCACAGGCAGGGGTAAATCCGCTACCGCCCTCCTCTCGCTTGGATTGATCCTCAACATCGTGTACGATTTCTATATGATCTCTTTCACGGGTCTGGGTCTTTCCGGTACCGGGTACTCCACAATAGTCGGTACGATGTTCTCCACCCTGGGATGCGTGTACCTCCTCTATTTCGACAAGAAATCCATATTGAAACGCGAACTGCCATCCAAGAATCTGAGGATACTGATCCCGATCTGTAAGAACGGACTCCCTCAGACAATCAACACCCTCACATTGGCGATCTCCACCACGCTGCTGTTGATGTTCAGCGTGAAACTCACCGGAACGGAATCCATTGCCGCGAGGTCCATTGCCATAAACCTGCAGGCATTGCTCAACTCGCTCTACATAGGATATAATCAGGGTTCCATCTCATTGACATCGTATTTCTATGGTAAGGAAGACAAGGACAGGATCATCATGATGTTCCGCACAGGCATGATATTCGCCATCGTCCTGGGTCTTATCGGAATGGTGACCTTGCAGATCTTCGATACCGTCATTGCAGACCTGTTCATGGAAAGCGAATACACCAAGGAACGTGTCAATGCATATCTTACAACCATGTCCTACACGTTCATAATGACAGGACTGAACATGTTCGTCGCATCGATGTTCGTCGCTGCCTCGGACAGCAAACATGCCAACCTCATCTCCTTTACCAGGACGGTCTATCTGGGTATCCCTGTCCTATGCATAATGTCCCTCGCATTCGGCACATATGGTCTTACCTATTCCAGTATAATCACTGAGGGACTCACACTGTGTCTTACGATCCTCCTCGTATACAGGCATGGGCACAAATGCGGATTCCTCAAGAAGGAGCCGTTCACTCCACATCTGATGGAATGAGCCAGATGTGTAATTTCGACATTATGTTAAATAAGAAAGGGCTATCGCCCCATTGTAGAACCAGATCTCCGACGTCCACCACGAGGATGGACGTCAGAGGTGTTTGGGTTTACTCGCGCTGATCCATAGGAGTGTAATCCCTTTCCTCCATCACGCTCTGATATGCAGGACGGATGATCTTTCCGGAATTGACGAGCTCCTCGATACGGTGAGCGCTCCATCCAACGACCCTTGCGATGGCGAAGAGAGGAGTGAAGAGTTCGGGTGGGATCCCCAACATGTTGTAGACGAATCCACTATAGAAGTCCACATTGGCACTGACACCAGTGAACGCATGCCTCCTGGCACATATGAGTTCAGGCGACATCTCCTCGATATCCTTGTAAAGCTGGAGATCCTTCTCACGGTGCTTCTCGACAGCAAGTTTCTCGACGAGCCTCTTGAAGACCGTAGCCCTGGGATCAGATATGGAGTACACCGCATGACCCATTCCGTAGATGAGTCCCTGCTTATCAAATGCCTGCTTATCGAGAATCTTGATGAGATACTCCTCGACTGCTTTCTTATCGGTGGTGTCAGGAACATGCTCCTTGATGTCCGAAATCATCTCCATGACCTTGATATTGGCCCCACCGTGCTTAGGTCCCTTGAGGGATGAGAGTGCGGCTGCAATGACCGAATATGTGTCGGATCCTGTGGATGTAACGACCCTTGTAGTAAACGTAGAGTTGTTTCCTCCCCCGTGCTCCATGTGGAGCATGAGCGATGCATCGAGGACCTTTGCCTCGAGCTCCGTGTACTTTCCATCCGGCCTGAGCATCTTAAGGATGTTCTCGGCTGTGGAGAGATTTGGATCCGGCCTGTGGATATAGAGGCTATCGTTGCAATCGTAGTAGACATATGCCTGATAACCGTAAACGGCCAACATGGGGAACACACTGATGAGATAGATGCACTGTCTGAGTACGTTCTCGATGGAGAGGTCCGAGAGATTCTGGTCGTACGCGGACAATGTGAGGACACTCTTTGTGATGGAATTCATGATGTCCTTGTTGTGTGCCTTCAGGATGACATCCCTGACAAACGTGACTGGGAGGACCCTGTTCTGGTTCATGACCTGCTTGAACTCCTCCAACTGTTCCATGTTCGGAAGATCGCCGAAGAGCAGAAGATATGCTGCCTCCTCGAATCCGCCGACATGATAGTTCGCACCGGCTACGAGCTTGGTAATATCGATGCCTCTGAACCAGAGGCGTCCTTCGATGGGCGTTCTGACCCCATCGATGGTATCGAACCCATCAACCCTGGAGATGTTGGTGAGCCCAGTAAGGACACCTTTTCCGTTGCTGTCACGAAGTCCTCTCTTGACATCGTATTTCTTGTAGAGATCGACGGGAATGAAGTCCCTGTTAGAACAGATCTCGCTTCTCTCTTTGATGAATTTGGTTTCGTCAATGTTGTTTCTCATCTCAGCCTCTCCAGTGGTCGGGATTTATTTTATTAATAAAAGGCTGGATTCCATTGTTGTTTTTATACCTTTGTCAGACACTGCCATTTCAATCGTTATACATTTTACTGAATTCGTAGTAAATTACAAAAATACTGCGTAATACGTAATGCTGATACTAAATTTCGTAGAGTACCTAACATAACTAAGATGGAAATCGGATATCGATGCACGAAATCGGCAATTATGAGATCTGGCACATCATGCAAGACGATATCTGAGAATTGCCCCTAGACCACCCAACGATGCGAGTTGCTTACCACCATCATGCTGTGCGGACACTACTATGACGTTGCCCTTCTGAACCTCTACCGTGCGTACGACCTTATCCAGGTCCTCCTCGCGTAACTTGGAATCGAGGATTAACAGTGTCTCGATGGCTCCTGCATCGGCCGCATCCGCGACCTGTTGATTTCCATATGTGGCGAGACCGTCCTTACCGATGTGTTCCATCAGTTTTTCGACGGCTTCCATCTCCACCCCTACCCTGGACTCCCTGAGAAGGTCCGCACCCATCCCCTTCTTCATGAGCTCGTTGACACCCTGCATACCGCTCTGCCCGGTATGGTACACGAACGTGGAAGTGAATAGACCCAGTGGTTTTACCGAATCGGCGAACCTCTCCTTCTCGAACCCTGGGCCCAGAAGCACCAACGGCATATTCGGTTCCGCCAGGGTCTTCAACTTGGAAATGACCTCCCCATGATAGTCCTGTCCCTTCGAATCGTCCTGGTACTGTTTACCGGACCTCTGTGAACGGACACACGCGATCTCCTTCAGACCGAACTGCCTCAATACCGCAATGGTCGCATCGTCCTGATCCATCGCAACGAAGACCATCCTGGGCTTGTTCGTATCGGCGACAGCACGCTTCAACCTCTCTATCTGCGTATCCTTCCAATGTTTCTTGGATAAGGTCACCCTCTCGCCGACCTCCATCATAAGCGAATGGTGTTGACCTATGTCCTGTGGACCCTCCTCTATGACACCGAGGACCCTTAACCTGAGGTCCTCCTCGGAGAACTCGATCTTCTCAGCTCTGATCCCCAACGTCATCCTACGTTTCTCGGTACGTTGGTCAGCCACAGCGTTCCTGGCCTTCTCGTCCCTGCGCATGGTGGATGCGGTGACCAGGTCCCCTACCTCCACGATGTTGTACAGGTGCCACAGATCGTCGTCACTTTCCAATTGGACGCTGATGCCCTTCTCGTTCTGCGAGTACCTCATAATCGCCCCTATGACAATCCTGCTATTAACACCTGCCACCTTGGCCCTATTCACTTAATATATATAGAGAAAATAACAACACGCGCGTTATGTTCACAATCCGACAACTCAGAACGATGCCTGTCTTACCTCAGGGCTACAGATTAAATAGAAAATGAGAATGTAAGAATCTCCGATGGCAACTAACTATCTTGTTCTCGAGGACGGAACGGTTCTCGAAGGAGAGGCCTTCGGATTTGAGAAGGTCAACTTCGGAGAAGTCGTTTTCAACACTGCTATGGGAGGCTATCAGGAATGTCTTACCGACCCCACCAACTGTGGTCAGATACTCATTTCTACATACCCTCTTATCGGCGACTATGGAATCACCGATGATGCATACATGTCCAACAATGTATGGATCAGTGGACTCGTCGTGAAGGAGTACTGTAAAGACCCCTCACCGATGTACAACGGTAGGAAACTCGATGATTTCCTCAAGGAGCATCAGATTCCCGCTATCGCAGGAATCGATACCCGCGAACTCACCATCAGGATCCGTAAGAACGGAACCCTCAGAGGAGCGATTGTGTTCGACAAATCCGAAATAGATTCGGTCATGACCGAATTAAAGAAGGTTTCAGATGAGAACCTGGTCGCAAAGGTCTCCTGTGAATCCGCATACTCCATCGATAACGGTAAGAACCTCACCGTCGGAGTCATCGACTGCGGACTCAAGAATGACATCAAGGACTCGCTCTCGGCAAGATATAACCTCAAGGTTTTCCCATACGACACCCCGGCACAGGTCATAATGGATGCAGGTGTCAACGGAGTGGTCATCGCCAACGGACCGGGAAACCCTGCACACCCCGCAATCATTGATACCGTCGTGAAGACCGTCAAGGACCTCTCTACCCAGACCGCCATCATGGGACTCTGCTTTGGCAGCCAGGTCGTCGCTCTTGCACTCGGTGGAAAGACATACAAACTCAAATACGGCCACAGAGGGACCAGTCAACCCGTCCGCTGTGGAAACAGGATCTACATCACCACTCAGAATCATGGATATGCAGTCGACGATGCATCCCTCGAGGGCACCGGACTGATCGCAGACCAGATCAACATCAATGATAAATCCGTGGAAGGCACCAGACACAAGGATCTCCCCATCATCACCTGTCAGTACACCCCCGGAGAATCCTCTGACACCGCATTTGTCTACGAGGACTTCACCAAGATGATGGAGGCGAGGAAATGAGAAAGGAATTCAAGAAGCTCATGGTCATCGGATCAGGTCCGATCGTCATCGGACAGGCAGCGGAGTTCGACTTCTCCGGATCACAAGCCTGTAAATCACTCAGAGAGGAAGGATACAAGACGGTCCTCGTCAACTCCAACCCTGCAACCATCCAGACCGACCTCGACATGGCCGATGCGGTCTACATCGAACCAATGACCGCGGACATCGTTGCCAAGATCATCGAGAAGGAGGGTGTAGACGGTATCATGGCAGGTATGGGAGGTCAAACCGCACTCAACATCTGTTCCGAACTCGCAGAGAACGGAACGCTCGACAGACTCGGGGTCACACTTCTCGGAACACAGCCCGATGCCATCGCCAAATCCGAGGATAGGGAACTCTTCAAGGAGACCATGGAGGCCATCGGAGAGCCCGTGCCGCTCAGTAGGACCTGTACATCCATCGAGGAAGCTCTCGAAGCGGTCGAGTACATCGGAAGATACCCTGTTCTCGTCAGACCCGCATACACCCTCGGAGGTACCGGCGGAGGTATCGCATACAACGAAGAGGAACTCAGAGACATCTGTGGAAGGGGTCTTGCATACTCCCGTATCCACCAGGTCCTCATCGAAGAGAGCGTCCTTGGATGGAAGGAATACGAATACGAGGTCATGAGGGATCATAATGACAACTGCATCATCATCTGTAACATGGAGAACATCGATGCAATGGGTATCCACACCGGTGAAAGTATCGTCTGTGCACCCTGCCTCACCCTCTCCGCGAAGGACCATCAGAGACTCAAGACGGCTTCACTGAAGGTCATCCGTGCCCTCGAAATCGAAGGAGGATGCAACGTACAGTTCGCCTTCAACCCTGAGAACGGTGACTACAGGCTCATCGAGGTCAACCCCCGTGTCTCCAGATCGTCCGCATTGGCATCCAAGGCCACCGGATACCCGATTGCGCGTGTCTCCGCAAAGATTGCAGTCGGATACAACCTCGACGAGATCCCCAACAAGGTCACCGGAACCACCTCCGCGGCATTCGAACCCGCTATCGATTATGTGGTCATGAAGATCCCCAGATGGCCTTTCGATAAGTTCCGTACCGTCGACAGGCATCTTGGTACACAGATGAAGTCCACCGGAGAGACCATGGCCATCGGACGCACTTTCGAGGAAGCGATCCTCAAGGGCATCAGATCCCTGGAGATCGGAGTCAACCACCTTGATAGGATGGATGCTTCCGATGAGGAAATCGAGGATGAGCTCATCCATGCCACTGATAGGCGCATGTTCGCCATCGCAGAGGCACTCAGAAGAGGATGGGGAATCGAGAAGGTCTCCAAACTCGCACAGTGGGATCCGTTCTTCATCACCAAGTTCGACAACATCGTGAAGATGGAGCAGAGACTCGCCAACGAGAAGATGACTCCTGAACTCATGAAGGCCGCCAAGGACATGGGATTCGCAGATGCCGTGATTGCGAAATTCACCGGAGCCGACGAGATGTCTGTCCGCAAGACAAGGAAGGAGATGGGAATCGTCCCCACCTACAAGATGGTCGACACCTGCGCCGGAGAGTACGAGGCACAGACCCCCTACTTCTATTCCACATACGGACGCACCACGGAACTCAAACGTGACAAGTCCAAGAAGAGTGTCGTCATCATCGGTGGAGGTCCCATCAGGATCGGACAGGGTATCGAGTTCGATTACAGCTGCGTCCACTCTGTCATGGCACTCCAAAATGAGGGGATCGATGCAGTCATCATCAACAACAATCCCGAGACAGTGTCCACCGACTTCGACATCTCCGATAGACTCTACTTCGAGCCTCTGACCCTCGAGGATGTCCTCAACATCATCGAGGCCGAGGAAGCGGACGGAGTCATCTGTCAGTACGGCGGACAGACCAGTGTCAACCTGGCATTGGATCTGGAGAAGGCACTCGAAGGCACCAATACCAAGATCCTCGGAACCAAACCCGACGACATGGATGTGGCAGAGGACAGGAGAAGGTTCTCCAAGCTCATGGACGACCTCAAGATCGAACAACCAAAGTCCGGTACCGGATACTCCTTCGAAGAGGCCAAGGCCATCGCAGAGGATATCGGATACCCCGTACTCGTCAGACCCTCCTACGTGCTTGGAGGACGTGCGATGGAGATCGTCTACTCCACCGATGAACTCAGGACCTACGTCGAGACTGCCGTCAAGGTCTCCAGGAACCACCCCATCCTGATCGACAAGTACCTCACACAGGCAGTCGAACTGGATGTCGACCTCCTCTGTGACGGAACCGATGTGTTCGTCGGAGGAATCATGGAACACGTGGAGTACGCAGGAGTGCATTCAGGAGATGCCACAATGGTCCTCCCACCGTTCACCCTCACCAATGCTGAGCTCGAAGAGGTCCTCGAAGTATCCAGGAAGGTAGCACTCGGACTCAACATCCGCGGACTCATGAACCTCCAGTTGGCAGTTAAGAACGGAAAGATCTACATGATCGAGGCAAACCCCAGATCCTCCAGGACGGTCCCATTCATCTCAAAGGCCACCGGAATCCCACTGGCGAAGATCTCCACACAGATCATGCTCGGAAAGACCCTCAAGGATGTGGGACTCGGTTCCGGATACAAGACCCTCGACCACTATGCCATCAAGGCCTCCGTCTTCCCGTTCCTGAAACTGGTCGGAGTGGACTCCATCCTCACACCAGAGATGAAGTCCACAGGAGAGGTCATGGGAATCGATGAGAATTTCGATATCGCATGTTACAAGGCGCTCGTGGCTGCAGGAAACAAACTGCCTACCGAGGGAGGAGTGTACATCACCGTCAACGATGATGATAAGGACAATATCCTTCCTGCCGCAAAAGCACTCAACGAGATGGGATTCACCATCTACGCGACCAAAGGAACCTCCACATTCCTTAGGAACAACAACATCCCTGCGACCACCGTATTCAAGGTCAACGAGAACATGGGAATCGACGGACTCAGCCTGATGAGGCAGGGCAAGATCAATCTGATCATCAACACCCCCTCACTCAAGAGCGGAGCGGTCAGGGACGGTGCCACCATGCGCCGTACCGCGGTCGAACTGGAGATCCCTTCGATGACCACGGTACAGGGAGCCAACATCGCTGTCGCTGCGATTAAAGTCGCGAGGGACCAGAAGCTCGGCGTTCGCGGAATGAAGGAATTCCACAGGTGAATCGATGTCCGAGCATCACGAGCGTGTGCTCTTTCCATTCTCGGCCATCGTCGGCCAGGAGCGTATGAAGACCGCCCTGATGCTGAACGCTATCAACCCCGGGATCGGAGGAGTACTGATCAAAGGGGACAGGGGAACCGCCAAATCCACGTCCGTGAGGTCCTTGGCGGCACTCCTTCCCAAGCATGATGTGGTCGTAGGATGCGAATTCTCCTGCGACCCCAATCATCCCGAGGAGATGTGCAAGAAATGCAGGGAAAGCCCAGCACTCCAGACAGCAAGCCAAAGGATGAGGGTCGTGGAACTACCGATATCCGCGACAGAGGACAAGGTCGTCGGTACTCTGGACATCTCTGCCGCCATTAAGCACGGTGAAAGGAAGTTCGAACCCGGCATCCTTGCCGAAGCACACAGGAACATCCTGTATGTGGACGAAGTGAACCTCCTCAACGATCACATAGTCGACGTTCTCTTGGATGCTGCCGCTATGGGGGTCAATACCGTCGAACGTGAAGGCATATCGTACTCCCACCCTTCCGATTTTATCCTCATCGGTACCATGAATCCCGAGGAGGGTGACCTGAGACCACAGCTCCTCGACCGTTTCGGACTTTGCGTCAACGTCATCGGTATCGACGATCCCGAAACCAGACTGGAGATCATCCTCAGACGTGCGGAGTTCGAGGAGGATCAGAAAGCATTTATCGAGAAATGGTCCGGAGAGGACGAGGCTACCGCGGATGCCATACTGAAGGCAAAGGAACTCCTTCCGAAGGTCAAGATATCCAAGGAAATGTTGCGTATCATCGTAGATATATGCATCAAACTCGGAGTGGACGGACACCGCGGAGACATCACAATGATGAAGACCTCGTCCGCCATCGCCGCATTCGCAGGCAGAACCGATGTCAATCAGAACGATATCCGTGAAGCAGCAACGCTGGTTCTCACACACCGTATGAAGAAGACACCTTTCGACGATCCAGAGACTGACGAGAGAAGGATAGAGGATGCCGTAGAAGAGGCCATCGGAAAGGATATCGAACAATCCGAACAGACCGGTAGTGCCACCTCTGATGGCACCTCTACGAAGAACTTCAAGTCCACCGACCCTTTCGCATAAGATCCTCGGAAATCAACCCGCAACTGAGGATCGACGGTATCGTGCGGGACAGTACAGGAAGACGTTCCGAGACGGAGTCGTATTCCGGCAGATATGTAGGTAGCAGGATACCGCACGGTAAACCCAACAGCATAGCCATCGATGCAACCGTAAGGACAGCTGCAAGGAACGGTAGCGTACTTCCGGACGGAACATTGTCCATAAAAGAATCCGATGTGATGGAGAAGGTCTATCAACGCAGAACAGGGGTCACCATCGTGTTCCTCGTGGATGCCAGCGGATCCATGGGGGCAAAGAAGAGGATGTCCGCTGTCAAGGGCGCGATGCTCTCCATACTTACGGATGCATATCAAAAGAGGGACAGGGTCGCCCTAGTCTCTTTCAGAGGACCGGGTGCAGAAGTTCTGGTACCTCCCACGAACAGTGTTGAATTGGCCAAAAGAAGGATGGAGGTAATGCCGACCGGCGGAAAGACTCCTTTGGCCAAAGGATTGACCGTTGCCGAGAGACTGATGATCAACGAACGTGTAAAGCGCCCCAAGGACCTGTACCTCTTGGTCGTCGTATCCGATGGAAGAGGCAACATCCCATTGGTGAAGGACAACGATCCCACGGATGACAGTCTGAAGGTCTGTGCATCCATAAGGGACAACGGGTTCAGATCCCTGTTCCTCGATACTGAACAGGGGATGATCAAACTCGGACTCGCGAAGAAGATGGCCGATGTACTCGATGCCAAATACATGAAACTCGATGACATCGGAAGCGATGCCATTTCCAAGGCAACCAAGAACGCTACACAGGTGTGAAATGAAGCTTACGATCGTCATCTGGGATACGTTGTATCCGACCGTCACATCCATCTCCGGGGAATCCATATTCGAGACGAAGGTGTTCTCGGAAAGGGAATTGGATACCGACAGGAACAGGTTAGAACTTCTGATGAAGGAGATGGAATCATCGGACCTCATCATACTCCATCGTACCACCCACCAATTCTGGGACGAACTGATCCAACCGATATCCAAACTCGAAAACAAGAGGATAATCTGTTTCGGTCAGGACCCGTCGTATTGGAGCATGTCCACCGTCGATCCCAAGATAGTATCGAAGACGTATGCCTACGAGCAGAACGGTGACACGACCAACATCAGGAACATGTTCCGCTATCTTGAGAACACGTTCATCGATGATTCCGTGGAATACGATGAACCGAGATCCATCCCGTGGCACGGCATCGTACACCCCGACACCGGAGACCATATATTCACTTCAACGGAGGAGTATCTCGAATGGTACCCTTACCGCGATAGGAAGTTCGTCGCACTCATCGTCTCCAGGAGTTCGTGGATCAGCAATCAACACACAATAGAGGATGAACTCATCTCCGAATTGGAAAGGATAGGACTCGGGACACTCCCGATAATGACCAATTCCCTTCACAACGAGGAGATCGGATCGCTGAACATCTCCGAGTGCATAGACCTTTATCTGGTCAGGGATGGAAGACCTGTAGTCTCCGCTTTGGTGAAGATGGTCACATTCCTGATCGGCAAACGTCCGGACCTGGATCACGAGACCTCCTCCAGATTGACGGATGAGCAGTTGACAACCCTTAACATACCTGTCTTCCAACCGATCATCTCCCTCGAATCCTCGATAGAGGATTGGGAATCGTCCGATGGAATCACTTCCGACATCCCATGGAGCGTCACTATGCCAGAGTTCGAGGGAGTGATCGAACCCATCATGATGGCTGCCACACGTGCGGATTCCACCGATATGTACAACAGAGTACCGATACCGGGCAGATGCACCAGGATTGCAGAGAGGATCAAAAGGAGAATCGCCCTATCGGAGAAGGACAATTCCGAAAAGAGGATCGTCCTCATCCTGAACAACAGCCCATGCGCATCCGTAGAAGCCAATATCGGATCGGCAGCAGGCCTCGATTCGATCGCTTCCGTGATCAGCATACTACGCGGGCTGAAGGATGCAGGATACAATGTGATCGTTCCCGAGGATGCGGAATCGCTCACCTCGATGTTCATGGAACGTAAGGCGTACTCCGAATTCAGATGGACTTCCAAAGAGAGCATACGTGACAGCGGGGGATGCGTATACGTGATGTCCTCCGAAGAGTACGACAGGTACTTCTCCACACTTCCGGACAAGATCAAGCATAAGATGATCGCCTCATGGGGAGAGCCTCCCGGAGAGGCCATGTGCATTGACGGGGAGATCCTGATCACAGGCATAAAACTCGGCAATGCCATCGTCATGGTCCAACCAAAGCGCGGATGCATGGGGGCAAAATGTGACGGATCGGTCTGCATGATACTTCACGATCCGGAATGTCCGCCGTCCTATCAATATCTTGCAACATACCATTACATCAGAGACATCTATAACGCGGATGCGATAATCCACGTCGGAACACATGGTACGACCGAATTCCTTCCGGGAAAGTCGATCGGACTTTCCGAGAACTGTTATCCGGACATAACCGTCAAGGACATTCCGATATTCTATACGTACAATACGGACAATCCTCCGGAGGGGTCCGTGGCGAAGAGACGTATCTATTCCACACTCATAGGACACATGCAGGCACCGACCGCATCCGGCGGCCTATACGGAGCGTTCCAGAGATTGGATGACATAGTCACGGAATACGAGACCTCCAGATTCGATCCCGCAAGGGCACATGCACTTCAACACGAGATCCTCGAGGTCATGGAGGAATGTGGATTGGACGATGTCCCCGCAGACCACGACGGAGATATGGACATCATAATCGCCAGATGCCATGACATGTTGTCCCTCATGAGGAACAGCCGTACGGAAACGGGTATGCACACCTTCGGTTCGATGTTGGACCTTCAACAGATGGTGGACACGATATCCTCCATCATGACACGTTCCGGGGAACCGTCCCTACCACAGGCTGTCGCATCCGCTATGGGGTTGGACTACCAATCGCTCCTGAGTGATAGGAATCGCTTTGACAAGGATAGGGGAGCGACCAACGGTTCCCTGGCAGAGACCGTTGTGAAGAGGTGTAACATCATAATCAAACTCGCACTGAGAGGCTTGGACCGGACTGCCATCCTCTCGTCCATAGGCTCCGATCCGATAGAAGGACTGGAGGGGTACGTTGAACGTATTAAGGACATCGCTTCCCGCATATCCGGATCGGATGAGATCGGTAGTCTCATCAACGCATTGAACGGCGGTTACACATCCGCAGGCCCATCCGGCTACATATCCAGAGGAAGAGATGATGTCCTACCGACCGGCAGAAACTTCTATTCGTTGGATCCCAGAAGGGTACCTACACGTTCCGCATGGAGGGTCGGAACCCGTCTCGCAGATGCTTTGCTTGACAAATATGTGGACGATGAAGGAGGATATCCCGAATCCGTAGCATTCCAATGGATGACCAATGACATCATGGCCGCGGACGGGGAGATGATGGCAGAGATATTCTCGTTACTGGGTGTCGAACCCCTATGGAATCACTCCGGACATGTGGAGTCCTTCAGGATCATACCACAGAAGGACCTCGTCCATCCGAGAATAGACATCACCGCAAGAATCTCCGGAATCCTCAGGGACACATTCCCAGACAGGTTGGATCTCGTGGATTCCGCCATCAGAGCAGTGGCGGCACTGGATGAACCGGATGATGTGAACTTCGTAGCCAAACATGTCAGAAAGGATATGGGATCCGGAATGGAGATCTCCGATGCCACTGCAAGACTGTTCTCATCGAAACCCGGAACGTACACAAGCGGGGTGAACCTAGCTGTACTGTCAGGTGCCTGGACCGACGAGAAGGACCTGGCCGGCATATACATCTCCGTCAACGGATATGCATATGGGGGAGGAAGGAAAGGTACCGAGTCACGCATGCAGTTCGCATCCGCATTGGAGAACGTATCGCTCACATTCAACAAGGTGGTATCGGATGACCATGACCTCCTCGGATGTTGCTGTTATTACAGCAACCAGGGAGGATTGACCGCTGCCGCAAGACAGATGTCCGAAGGTAAGGTGAACACATACTATGGGGATACCAGGGAAAGGGATGCGGTCGGTGTGCGTACGCTATCGGATGAGATCGGTCGCGTGGTCAGATCCAAACTCCTGAATCCGAAATGGATAGAGGGCATGAAATCCCATGGATACAAAGGTGCCGCGGACATGATGAAGAAGATCACCAGAGTGTACGGATGGGGTGCATCCACCGGAGATGTGGAGGATTCTATCTTCGACGGCATCGCCGATACATACATCAATGATCCGGAGATGAGAAGGTTCTTCGGTAACAACAACCCACATGCTGCAGAGGAGATTTCGCGCAGATTGTTGGAAGCGGAGAGCAGAGGCATATGGGATGCAGACGAACAGGTCCTGGATAGACTCAGGAGCTCCTATCTGGAGATAGAATCCTGGATGGAGGACCTTTCGGACGGGGAGGACATCCAAGGAGGGGAAGCCCCTATGATGTCTCCCGATGAACTACCCATCGGCAGAGATATTGCCGAACTGATGAACAAGATACACGACAGGAAGGCGAGAAGATGAAGATACTGGCACAAGGCCTTACCAAGGACTATGGGAACAACCGTGCGGTCAATGGCATAGACCTATCCGTGGACAATGAGGTGTATGGACTCCTAGGACCTAACGGATCCGGGAAGACCACAACGGTCAGTATGCTCACCACATTGATGAGGCCCACCGCAGGGACCGCTGTCATCTGTGGCCATGACATAGCCACAGAACAATCCGCCGTCAGGGAGTGCATGAGTTACGTACCACAGGATATGGCTGTGGACATCAGGATGACCGGCAGAGAGAACGTGGACTTCTTCGCACGCCTCTACGGTATAAGGGATAGACATGAGAGAAGAAGACGTGTCGAGGATGCGTTGGAGATCATGAACCTCAGTGACCGTGCCGATGAATTGACCAAGGGATACTCCGGAGGGATGAGAAGAAGATTGGAATTGGCACAGGCACTGGTACATCAACCGGAAGTGCTGTTCCTGGATGAACCCACCGTTGGATTGGATGTGGCTGCCAGACGTTCCATATGGGAATACATAGTCAATCTAAAGAACCACGGTGTCACAATCTTCGTCACCACCCATCAGATGGATGAGGCTGAGAGATACTGTGACAGAGTAGGTATCCTGAAAAAAGGTGACCTGGTGAACGAAGGAGTACCTTCCGACCTGACGTCCACTATGAAATCGGTCATAACCATCAGAACTGATACCCATGAACCATTGACGGATATCCCCGAGGGACTATCCATCGTTAGGGATGAGAATGGAGAGATTATGCTCACATCCGATAACGGTTCCGAAGCTCTCCCCGATATGCTGACACTACTCAATCGCAAAGGGATCAAAGTCTATTCGTCCACCGTAAGGGAACCAACCCTGGAGGATGTGTACCTACAATCCGTAGGTAGGATGAATACCGACTCGGACTCCTTCAATCAGAAACAGTTCGAGAACATGATGAGGAGGCGCTGAGATGTACAGAGCACTGGCATATGTCAGACGCGACATAATCAGATGGTCTAGAGCACCTATGAACGTCCTGTCCACACTTGCTATGCCATGCGCGTGGTTGCTGTTCATGGGACTGGTAATGCCCGTCGATTGGGATGGTAACTACCTGGATTACGTGACGCCCAGTATCCTGGTCATGACCGTGATGACAGCTGGACTCTCAGGAGGTTCGTCCCTGATGTTTGACAAGATGCTAGGGTATCTGAACAAATTCCTGGCAATGCCCGCACCGAGGGAATCCATCCTTGCAGGTAAGATCATGTTCATCACGATCAGAGGGCTCCTTCAGGCAACGGTGATCCTTGTAATCTCCATACTCATCGGTGCGACGATACTCTCACCTTTGGCATATCTGGAGATGTATCTCATCCTGTTCATGTTCGGAGTCTTCTTCTCCGCACTCGGCACCACTGTGGCACTGTATCTCGGTAACCACGATTCATATGCCGCGTTCCAATCATTCGTATCCATGCCATTGTACTTCGCATCCACTGCGTTGGTATCCTATGACATGATGCCTACTTGGCTTTGGTGGATCGCCAAGTTCAACCCGCTCAGCTATGCCATCGATGCCACCAGAGCAGCAGCCGCAGGAAACTTCCCACTCATGGAGATGGGAATACTGCTGGCACTTTCCGTGGTAATGGTGATCCTGTGCGGAAGGAAGTTCCGCAAGGCCACCTTGAAATGAGATCACATCAGGATGACTGACTTAACCCCACGGCAACCTCTGAGTGCAGGAAGATACTCAGGGGGGAAGGTTCCATCCAACACAAGCACCAAACGCGGATCATCCCCTCTGGCATCGTCGATGACGACCGCCTGACGTATGGCGATACCTGCGCGATAGACCGTCGCAGATACATCAGCAAGGATACCTGGCTCATTGGCATCCTCGGGGATTATCTCTATGGTCGTACATCCCATCTCGGAAGCGATGTCGGACATGAGCGAGATGGAGATCATCTTGGAGAACATCGTCTTCAAGCGAGGATTGGAATCGATCTTCTCCAACGTTGCCCTGACAACCCTACGATCGACGTTGGCAGCACGTCCGAGAGCGGAATCGGATATCTCGATTGAATTGCAGTACGCAGTACCGTCTATGACACGTATACCCGACCTCAACAATTCCGAAACGACCTTCTCCTGCGATGGAAATCCTCTGAAGACCTTGTTCAATAATTCCATACACCACATATATGTACACTGACGTATAAAGTATAGCATAAGTTCTTCCACATCTACATCATACCCCCTGCGGAACCCTTTTATCCGTGACCCACAATGGTAGAAATCATGGCCAATACGGATGAATTGAGATCGATGATCGAGGAGATCGACCAATCCATCATAGAGTGCATAGCCACACGCATGGAGATCGCCGATAAGCTAGCCGAGGCCAAGAAGAAGGAGAAGATGTTCTACTGGGACGAATCCAAGGAACTTGAGGTCATCAACCGGTACCACGAACTCTGCGAAGAGGTCGGACTGACCGAGGATGAGGCCCGCAGGATCGCGGATGTGATCCTCCACATCTCGAAGGAAAGGCAAAGACACTACTTCGACTGACCTCCCCTCCGCTGGCTATCTCAATTTTTATTCATATAAGAATATTCACAGCAGTAACCATTTTAATGTACCGAATACTGCCAGTCTCATTATTAGGCACGTGATTAGAATGGAGAAAATCAAAGTTGCAATTTTAGGCGCCACCGGAATGATCGGACAGAGGTTCATCGAAATGCTCGAGGATCACCCCTATTTCGAGATGGAGGGACTTTACGCATCCGAGAGGTCCGAAGGTAAAAGCCTTAGGGACGTCCTCAAGGTTAGGGACTACGTCTACAAGGAAGAAACCCTCGACACCAAGATAGAGGTGATGGATGTCTCCAAGATCGCCAAGAATTGTCGTATCGCATTCAGCGGAATCCCTTCAGATCTCGCAGGACCCACCGAGACCGAACTTGCGGAGAACGGGGTCGGAGTGTTCACCAATGCCGGTTCCCACAGGATGGATGCGGATGTCCCCATTCTCATCCCCGAAGTCAACCCAGACCACCTGTTCTCCGTGAAGGACCAGAAGACTTTCTCCAACGGCGGATTCATCATCACCAATGCCAACTGTTCCTCCACAGGGATCGCAGCACCGCTCGCAGTCCTCAGAGACACCTTCGGACTCAAGGAGGCGTTCATCTCCACCTATCAGGCTCTCTCCGGAGCGGGTTATCCAGGAGTCCCCTCGCTCGATGCAGTGGGTAACGTCATCCCCTACATTGGAGGAGAGGAGGAGAAGATGGAATCCGAGCTCGCGAAGATGCTCGGAACCTACGAAAACGGTAAGTTCAACTTCGCCAAGTTCAGGACCTTCGCCAACTGTGCAAGGGTACCTGTCGTAGACGGCCACCTGGAATCCCTCACGCTCAAACTCGGATGCGAACCAACCGTGGAGGAGATCATTGCCGCTTTCGAGGAATTCAAAGGAGAACCGCAGAAACTCGACCTCCCATCCGCACCCCCACAACCCATTATCGTCAGGAAGGAGGCCAACCGCCCCCAACCCGCATACGATGTGTTCGCAGGTGGAACCGGCAGGTCCAAGGGAATGGCAGTCACGGTTGGAAGGATCAGAAAGAAGGAAGAATACTACAAAATCTTCGCCCTCTCCCACAACACACTCAGGGGAGGTGCTGGAGGATCCGTCCTTAACGCAGAACTTGCCGTTAAGAAGGGTCTTATCTGAGGTGCTAACGTGGCAAAGACGATCGAACAGATCAACGAGAAGATTCGCAGTGGTAAGGCTGTCATCTACACGGCAGAAGAGGTCATAGACCTCGTGAGGAGCAAGGGTGCCGAGAAGGCCGCAGAGGAAGTAGATGTCGTCACCACAGGTACGTTCGGTGCGATGTGTTCATCGGGAGCATTCCTCAACTTCGGTCACAGCGACCCACCAATCAGAATGTGCAACATCCGCGTGAACGGCGTAGAAGCGTACGGCGGACTTGCTGCCGTTGATACGTACGTCGGAGCCACAGCTACCAGTGAGACCATCAAAGGATACGGAGGGGCACACGTAATCGAGGATCTCCTTGCCGGAAAGAGGATCGAACTCGAAGCATGGGGCCCCGGAACTGACTGTTACGTCAGAAAAAACATCAGGACATCATTCACTCTCGATGAGCTCAACGAAGCGTACCTCTACAACCCAAGAAACTCCTACCAGAACTATGGTATCGCAACCAACACATCCGACAGGACACTACACACGTACATGGGAAAGCTCCTGCCCAGGATGAAGAACGCGACCTACAGTTCCGCAGGACAGTTGTCCCCTCTCCTCAACGACCCACACCTCGACACCATCGGTGCTGGAACCAGAATCTTCCTCGGAGGGGGAATCGGATACGTCGCATGGCAGGGAACACAGTTCAACACCCAGAAACCCGAGAAGAACGGTGTGCCCATCTCCGGTTCCAGAACACTCGCGGTCATCGGGGACCTGAAACAGATGAGTAACAAGTACATCAGAGGGCTTGACATATACGGATACGGCACATCTATGGCCGTCGGTATCGGAGTACCGATCCCCATCCTTAACGCGAACATCATGAAGAACTGTGCGATCTCGGATGAGGAGATCTTCGCAAACATGATGGATTACAGTATCACAAGTAGCAGCAGACCAGCGATGCAACAGTACAGCTATGCTGACCTGAGGAGCGGATCCATCGAGTACGAAGGACTTACCATCAGGACCTCACCGCTCTCCTCCTACAAGTATGCCCGTATCATCGCGAACGAACTCAAGGATTGGATCGAGAAGGGAGAGTTCGAGTTGACAACACCCTCCTTCAACCTACCCAAGGACAGCGGAGTGAAATCACTGGAGATCAGGGAGTGATATAATGGACAGAAAGTACAAGCTCGTATTCAACGATCACAACCTTCAGGAATCCATCACCTATGCATTGGTCACAAAGTTCGACCTCGAACCCAGCGTCCTTAGGGCGGAGATAGATGACAACGGCGGGATGATGATCGTAAGACTTCGTGGAAACGAGGAGAACATCGACAACAGTGTCAGATACCTGAACGAGATCGGTGTGGAGACAGTCCTTCTAAGTAAACACATCTATCGCGATATGGACAAATGCATCGATTGCGGATCCTGTGTATCGATCTGTCCTGCAAGGGCCTTCTCCATCGATAAGGATACTTGGGACATCGATCTCAACTTCGAGAGATGCATCGCATGCGGATCTTGCCTCACAGCATGTCCGACCCATGCAGTAACACTCTCCATATGATCGTCAGAACACACTATGAATTGGGGCAGACCGCCCTCCGCATCATATGCGATGAGAGATACCTCCCCATCGTGAAGGATGCGGTACATAGTGCCAGATTCATAATAGAGAATAAAATCGCCGAAGATCCCTTCTTCGGCACCACTTTTGAACCATACTCTCCCCTGAAAGATGACCATCACCTTGTACAACATATGTGCCAGTCATCCATTCTTTCCAATGTAGGGCCCATGGCAGGTGTCGCCGGGGCGATTGCCAAGTATGCCGTAAATGCAGCGATCGAGGACGGTTGCGACCACATAATAATCGATAACGGAGGAGACATCTGTATGAGAACCAACGAAACCACGATCATAGGGGTGTTCTCTGGTGACGATAGGTTCAAGGACATCGCGTTCAGCATCCCTCCGACCGACCGTGTGTTCAGCATATGCTCGTCATCCGGGAAAGTCGGTCCATCCATATCCTTCGGGAACAGCGGGATTTGTACCGTATTCTCCAATGACCCAGTATTAGCGGATTGTTGTGCCACCGCATTCGGGAACATGATCAGAGAAGGGACTTCGGAAGAGATGAGCCAGGCATCTGGGGATATCGCATCCATCGATGACGTTTCCGGATGCGTGTGCGTCTCCAACGGACTGATCGCGATGTGTGGAGAAATCCCGGAAATGGTAAGTGTCAGCAGTACGGAATCCGACGTCACCAAGATATTGTTCCCGCACATATGATTTGGATTATATCAAGTGATATAATTATGATATAATAAAACAACTAAATGATATAATCGAAATAATTATTATATCAAAGTGATATAATCTTTTATGGAACAGCTGGAGGTCGTTAATGGAAAGGTTATGGATTCAGAGTCCATAACTCTTGAATTCAAATCTTGTAAAAATGGCCTTTCAAAAGATTTTTGGCCAACCTATTCCGCATTCGCAAACACCTTCGGAGGCAGAGTGATAATGGGAATAGATGATGCCCATATGCTCATAGGTGTAAATGATCCAGATAAGATCATAAAGGACCTTTGGGACCTGCTTAATGACGATAAGAAGGTGAATATTAATCTCATCGCACCCAAGGATGTTAAGACAATCAGAATTGATGAAAAAACCCTCATATGTGTAGACATCCCACGTGCCGAAAGGAGAAAGCGCCCCATATACATCAACGGCACAATGGAAAATGGTACCTACAAAAGGAATGGAGAGGGAGATTACCATTGTTCCATCGATGAGTTGAAACAGATGTTGAGGGATGCTTCGGATACGCCACTCGATTCTGAAATCGCGTTGGACCTCACCATCGATGACCTTGACATCCAATCCATCAAATCATTCAGAGAAAGAATGTCCTCTAGGAATCCCGCACACCCTTGGAATGCAAAAAGCAATGAGGAATTTCTAAGACTGATCGGTGCATGCTCCAAGACACCCAACGGATTATATCCTACGATGGCAGGACTGTTGATGTTTGGATACGACTATAGTATCATGTCGAAATTCCCGAACTATCATCTGGATTACCTGGAATTCGCCAATGACTCAAAGGATTGGACCTTTAGATTGTCCACAGGCACAGGCGAATTCACAGGAAACATCTACACATTCCTAACCAATGTATCCAACAGGCTTGTATTGATGAACAATCGCGGAAAGAACCTTGAGGGTATGTCCCGCATTGACGACACATACCTCATAAGGATCCAAAGGGAACTGATGATCAATGCACTGGCACATGCTGACTATGCCGGACTTAGGGGAATCAGAGTGGAATGGAGACCGACATCATTCTCCGTCAGAAACCCAGGAAATCTGAGAATGTCACTCCAAGATATGATCAAAGGTGGCATCAGTGATCCACGCAATCCACATCTGGCACTTATGATGGGACTCATAGGTATGGCAGAGAGAGCGGGTAGCGGAGTGAGCGATGTCGTATCCATATGCCGCAATAACGGAATGCCAGATCCCGACTATGAGGAAACGACCGAACCGGAAACAGTGACTGTTATGTTGAAATCCAATCAGTGGGCGGAATCCAAGAGTGTTGAAGAATCGATCATACGGCTCATCGGAAGGGATCCGACCATAACACTGGATAGGATTTCGAAAGAGACAGGCATAGAAAGGAGCAAGGTATCCCGTATCATCAAATCCATGAAAGAGAAAAATTACATCCAACGTATCGGAGGAACCCGCGGACGCTGGAACATCTGTCTATGACATCCGAACCTATCGATTCGGATCCCTCGCGCGCGTAAACCCTTAATTATAATGTGCACGTACCCGTCCACCAGAGGTAACAGAATGACCCTCAAAATGGCGGTACCGAACAAAGGTAGATTGAATGAAAGAGCTGTGGACCTTCTAATCAAATCCGGACTGGATCTCGGAGAGGGATGGGGTAGGAAGCTCTACGTCAAGGTTAGGAACAAGGACATCGAAGTCATCTTCGTACGTGCACAGGACATCCCTGTCTTCGTCCATTCCGGAGCCGTAGACATCGGTATCACCGGACAGGATCAGATTGCGAACGCATGCGTGGATGTCAAGGAGATCCTGCCATTGAGGTTCGGACACTGTCGCCTCTCGGTGGCAGTACCTGAGGCATCTGGCGTGAAGAACATCGAGGACATCCCCGATGGAAGCCGCATCGCCACATCCTTCGTGAATGTATCCAGGAAATTCTTCGAATCCGTCGGAAAGAACGTCGAGATCGTGGAGGTCACCGGTGCTGCAGAGATCATGCCATACATGGGAGTGTCCGATTTCATCGTGGACCTCGTATCCAGCGGATCCACCCTCAAGACCAACCGCCTCGTGGAGATACAGACCATCCTCGAATCCGAAGCGGTAATCCTCGCTAACCACAAGTCCCTCGAGACCAACGAACACGAGATTTCGGGAATCACCAACGCGATCCTCAGCGTCATGAACGCAGAGACGAAAAAGTACCTCATGGCCGACGTACCACGTGCCAAACTCGGAGAGATCGAGAAGGCACTTCCCGGACTCGCAGGCCCAACCGTCATGGAACTCGCTGGAACATCCGACATGGTCGCCATTCATGTCGTGGTCGACAACACCGAGATCTACGATGCGGTCAACAAGCTCAAGGAGTTCGGAGGAACCGGAATCCTCACCCTCCCCATCGAAAGGCTGGTGCAGTAAGATGGCCTCCAGGGATCTTATGAGATCCACCACCAGAAGTTTCGAGAAGTACTATAACCCGGAACTTCACGGTGAGATTCGTCTTGACACCAACACCAACGTTCTCGGTAGCAATCCTGCGGCAGAGGTGGCACTCAAGAACCTTGAGCTGAACATCAACGGATACCCCAACACCTATTCCGACGGTCTTCGTGATGCCCTTGCGGAACTCTACGACCTGGAACGCGACAACTTCATCGTCGGTTCCGGTTCCGATGAAATGCTTGACGTATCGTTCAAGACATTCACGGAATGGGGGGACAGTTGTGTCTCACCCGTACCATCTTACTCACTCTACAACTACTTCATCGAACTCAATGGTGGAAAATCCATCAATGTCGATCTGGACGAAAATTTCCAACTCGATGTGGACGCCATGCTTGCACCTAAGGCCAAGGTCATGATCATGCCTTCCCCCAACAACCCCACAGGCAACAGTTTTAGGAGCAAGGATATCGAAGAGATTCTCGAAAAGACCGATGGCATCGTCATAGTGGATGAGGCTTATGGAGAATATGCATCTGAATCCATGATCTCCAGAGTGAATGAGTTCGACAATCTGATAGTCCTCAGAACATTCTCCAAAGCATATGCCATGGCAGCAATGAGGGTAGGATACGCTGTCGCAGGAAAATCCGTCGCAGACATGATGACGTGTGTAAAGATCCCGTACTCGCTCAACTCGGTCAGTGAGATTGCTGCAATAGCAGCGGTGAAGGACCAGGACTTCATCAAAAGGAGCGTGGAGATGGTCAACGAACAACGCCCCTACCTTGATGCAGGACTCAAAAAACTGGGATTCGAGACGTTCGCATCCAATTCCAACTTCATTATGGCAAGATCCCCAATTGATCATGCCGTACTCGTATCCAAACTCAAGGAGAAGGGAGTCATGATCCGTGATTTCGGATCCAAGAGAAGAACGGAGAACTGTGTAAGGACCACGATCGGTACCAGAGAGCTCAACGATATCCTACTGGACAAAATCGCTGAGGTGATTGATGAATGCTGAACATCAGCCTTGCCGATTACAAAGTGGGAAATCTCCACTCACTCAGGAAGTCCTTAGAGAATTGTGGCGCTAAGGTCACAGTGGTCACCTCTATGGAGAAATTGCTCGATGCGGAATGCATAGCATTCCCTGGAGTCGGAGCATTCGACAAGACCATGGAAGCCCTCCTCCCATATAGAGAGGAGATCTGCGATAAACTTGAATCTGGTACCCCGGGATTGGGAATCTGTATCGGAACCCAGATCCTTACAGAAAGAAGTCAGGAGGGCACATCCCCCGGACTCGGATTCATCAAAGGGGAGGTCGTCAAACTCAAGGCTAAACAAGTCCCCCACATGGGATGGAACATGGTGAAGACCAACGACCCTCTGATGGATGGTGTGGAGAACCGTTACTTCTATTTCGCCAACTCTTACTATTGCGAACCGATGGACCGCTCCCTCATATGTGGAACAACGGAATACGAAGGGTTCGACTTCCCAACGATGTTCAGGAAGAAGAACTTCATCGGAACGCAGTTCCATCCGGAGAAGAGCAGTGCATCCGGTCTAAAGTTCATTTCAAACTTCGTTAAATTCGCTGAGGAATGTCTATGAAAATCATACCTGCAATCGACATCATGAACCACCAGGTCGTTCAGCTTGTGGGCGGAGTGCCCGGAACAGAGAAGATCAAACTGCCAGATCCGGCCGAGGTGGCCCAGTCATGGATCGATAAGGGCGCAAAATATCTCCATATCGTAGACCTCGATGCAGCATTCGGTGAGGATGACAATCTGGATACCATCAAGTACATCGCGAAGAACTCCAAGGTCCCCGTACAGGTCGGAGGGGGCATAAGGAAGGAGTCCACCATCAGGAAGCTCCTCGATGCAGGCGTTGACAGGGTCATCATCGGTACCAGGGGCGTCACCGATCGTGAATGGTTCAAAGAGATGGCCATGACATTCCCCGACAAACTCATCCTCGCACTCGACACGAAGAACGGTAACATCACCGTCAAAGGTTGGCAGGAGGCATCCTCCATGACCCTCAGCTGGATGCTCGGATCGATGGAGGACGTGCCGATATACGGTATCCTCAACACGAACATCGATGTCGAAGGGCAGGGAAAGGGAATCGACGAGGAATGGATCAAGAAGTTCACATCCATGTGTAGCCACAGGGTCATCGCATCCGGTGGGGTTACCAGCGAAGACGATGCAAAGACTCTCGCCAGATATGGAGTGGACAGTGCCGTCGTAGGCGTGTCCATCTATACCGGACTCACTGAACCCTGGAACTGGTCCACGCCTTGGGAGGCATGATATGGCATCGAGGAAGATGCCATGCGAATTGGTCGTCTTCGAACTGTTGCCTACAGCCAGAGGTTCCATCGCAAAGATCCTCGTGGATGACTACGGGTACACACAATCAAAGGTGGCGGAACTCTTCGGCGTCACCAACGTCGCAATATCGCAATATGTGAAAGGATTGCGCGGAGGTAACAAATACGTCGACGGAAGCAGTCACAAGGATGAGTTCTACTCCAAGATAAAGGACATAGCCAGACGCTTGGATCAAGAAAATACGGACCTGTCCGTGGAACTGTGTGACCTATGTGCATTCTTCAAGGATTCTGGAATGATCAATGAGATTTACCAGAACCAGGGATCCAACGTACCACTGACTAAATGTGGAGAATGTCCCAGAAAAAACATCTGAGGGATTATCCCTCGCTTTCCTTCTTTATCTGATAACTCTTCGAGAACACTTTCAAAATACTTTCTCCTTCAGCAGTTATCCTGGTCTTACGTTTAGATACTTTCTCGATCCAACCATCCTTTATCCATAAATCTACAAAGTTACGCTGGTACTTCATGACATCCTTCTGCTGCGGTTTGTCATTGTATCCCGTATCGTAATCCTCAAACAGTTTCGCCTCGTTAAGGCGCTTCATCATGGTGGCAGCACATGTATCCCCTGCGTCGATCTGTTCCTTTAAGATCGCAAGTGCCAGCACCCTCTCCTCATCGGGTTTCTCGATGGGATACGATGTGATCGAACGAGGTTCCCTGCTCCTTATCGTCTGACCCACGGGCTTCCCATCACGGTAGTAGATGTCCCTGACCTTGTCGATGGGTACGGCATATTCCAGAGCGGAGACGGTGAACGGCTTCACGATATCGTAATGCATCATGGACGCCATCAGGGAGGCCGCTGAGTATTCGGATGTGCCAGCAGATATGTTTACGAATATCTGCGGAAGATCCTTACTGGATGCCTTCTCCGATTCTATGATACATAGGACCTCGTTCATCACGGATTGGAAATCGAAAACAGTGAAACCATCGTACCCCGTCACTGGGTCATATTTAGACCGGTGAGGGATGATCTCGGTCTTAGGGGACTTCTGATGAATCTGGTCACACACTTCCTTGTAGAACTCGGAATAGACATCCTCGCCTGTCGAGGAACTCAAAAGATGGATGCGGGCTGCCTCATAGTGGAGTACAGGTGATACAATCTTGTCGACCTCGAACGTTACGCATGCGATAATGACCGTATCCCTCTTACCAGACGACATCCAATTTCTCCTACAATTATAACTTCGTTTTTGTTATTAAGTCTTATGTCCAACTGGCAAAAACCACTATTGTGTACGCGGATTTGATAAAAACGGGATGGAGGGGATGTCCCCTCCGGTTTTGTTTACGACCTGCGGAAGAACAGGAACGCTGCGATTCCGATGACCGCGATGATACCTACTGCGATACCTGCGATGAGTGGGATATTGATTCCTCCATCATCACCATCGTCATTTCCGCCGTCGTCGGTCGGTTCCACATACATGATGGCGAAGTAGGACAGGTTGTCGGTCGTGAACTCGACATATCCTCCGTTCTCATCATATGTGCAATCCTCGCTCACCTTGCTACCATCGGCCTTGTAATGCCAGATTTCAAGGTGATCACCCGACTCGTTGGAACCCAGGTCGTATCTCAGTCTGATGGTCAGTCTTCCATCTCCGAAGTCATGTACGTCACCTGCAATCACTCCGAACACAGGGCGATCGTTCACCTGAGATGCTATGTTCTGTGGCAGATCGTCATCGTCCACCTGTTTGATGGAAATGACCTCCGAACCATCCAATTCCGAAAGGGATTGGTCATCGAAACTGATGGAACCATGGTTGAACAGGATGCTGAGGGAGGATGAACCCGTTCCGACGAAGGACATGACCTCGCCCATTATGCCGGCCCCTAACTGGATCTCATCCACAACTTCCGCATTGAAGGTCACATCTCCGTTCACGGGATCGGGACATGATGTGGGCTCTGCCATGAAAATGGCCGTGAATGTAGCATCACGGGTCGCGACCATTCCGATCGTGAAACCCTCCCATCCTACGAACCTGAATGTCAGATCGTTCGTACCATCCATCTCTGGGTCATTGGGTGCAACAATCACTTCGGAATATGACACGATGATGTTCTCCACAACGGTTCCATCGGCCAACACGAATGAGATCTCGTACTCCTCTGGCACGCTGGTGGCCTCGAATGTCACATCCTCCGCACCGAGTGTGAATCTGCCATCTGATACTGTGACCTGGTCGCTTTCCCAATCGCTGACATCGTACCCTACCTTCACGTACTTTGCACGTAATGTGACGATCGTAGCATAATCGTACTCCTCGGCATCCCCGACCTGTACGCCATCGACCTTGTAGGTCACGGAGTACCTGTTCACCGTGGATGTCGCATTGAATGTCACATCCTTGAAACCGATGATGAAATGACCATCGTCCACGATCACATCGGATGTGGTCCATTCGGATACTGTGTATCCTTCCTTAACATACCGTTCCAGGACCGGTACGGAATCCTCGGCAGCATGCTCTTGGGTCTCCATGATGTTTCCATCTACCTTGTATATGACCGAGAACAGCTCCACGAACACTTCCGTGAACACCTGGTCATCCAATACTGGCACAGTGATGCTCGGGGACCATCCTCTGAATACGTATCCATCCTTGGACGGATCCTTTGGTGGTGTGACTATGGTACCGGCATCGATCTCGAAGGAATCGTATTCCTTTCCGTCTACTTCGAATGTCACGATGACCTTCTTCTCACCCCATACGGCGTATAGGGTGGAGTCTTCCGATACACCGATGGACGTCTTGATCGCATCGCCGTCGGACGTCAAAGCCCATCCCAGGAATGCCTTACCGGATGGAGGGGTGAAGGTACAAACCGGATAGAACCTATCGAAGGTGAGTACTGTGATAGATTCCATCGTACCGGTTCCACCGTTGGCATCGAAACTTACGGTGCGTTCGTATGAATCCACAGCCTGCCTGACCATCCTGTCATATGTTCCGATGTACACATAACCGCAAAGGTCCCCTACGGTATTGCTCAGAGGTGTGATCCCATCACTGTCATAGAAGGAGAAACCATCGAAGTCGTGTGCACCCAAGGAATCGATACCATTCGCGAACCTGAGTCTGAACGTCTTCTTGACCTCGGTATCCTCTACAAGAAGATAGTTCCAAGGGAGAGTGGCAAGATTGAAATCGTTCGCATAACCATCAAATCCGTCCCCGGTTCCCGGGGTCAGGGTTATGTTGACGACGGACGTGCTGTTGACGAACTTGGAATAGGGAAGATTACCATTGGACAGACCCAGACTTATGGGCATCGTCAAATCCGTCAATTTACCCATTCCTGAGAAGACGTCCGTCTCCACCAGGTCAACATTGTTTCCAATCACAAGAGTCTCAACATTGGAACAGTGTGCAAATGCCGTTCCCCTGATGGTCTCTACACCATCACCTATGATGATCGATGTGAGTCCCGTACAGTATTCGAATGCGGAATAACCGATTTCCGTGACCCCATTCGGAACAACGATGGAGGCCAATCCTGCACAACGGTAGAATGCGTAATTGCTTATCGTACTCACAGTGTCAGGTATAACGACGTTGTCAAGAATCACACAACCTGAGAATGCACACCGTCCAATTATCTCCACAGACTTACCGAAGGTTATGGAGGCAAGTTTTGTACAACCCTCGAACGCACCGACATGATCGTTCGTACTATTTCCATAAGTTAAACCTATGGAGACCACTTTGTCCGGTATGACAATGGATTCGAGCGCAGTACATCCCATAAAAGCGCATGCTCCGATCTCCTCCAGACTTTCGGGCAGATCTATGGACACAAGTGCCACACAGTTCTCGAATGCCTGTGTGCCGATGACCTTCACATCATCGGATAGGGTCACCGATGATAGTGCTAAACAGTTTCCGAATGCGGATTCGCTAATCGATTCCACACCGCTGAATATCTCGATAGCGGCAAGCTTGGAACATTTGTTGAACGCAGATACACCGATGGAGGTCAGACTCTCAGGAAGCTTGATGGTTGTGAGTTTCGAACAGTATTCGAACGAATTGTCACCTATCGATATCAGATCCCCCGATATTAAAACGGAGGTCAAAGAACATCTGGAGAATGCTCCATTGGCGATAGAAACCACTGTATCTGGAATCGTGTAGGTCTCCCCAGACTTACCCCGAGGATACTTGATGATCTCGGCCTTACCCTTATCGAACAGGACACCATCCATAGAGGAGTAGTTTGGAAAGGGTAAGGCCGAGATCATCAAGTATCCTCGGGGTAAGTC
>SUSY01000033.1 GCA_015063185.1 Thermoplasmata archaeon | reverse complement strand
CGTTAGTGTCGAGAGATACAGTATAGACCTTTGGAATCACTTTGACATAAATAATCCCCGAATAGGGACCTTCTGCCTCGATCTCATAATCCTCATCCGAGTAGTATTTCACATCATATTGCCAAACATTGAACAGTTTCCCTTCATATGCCCCAAGATCGATGGACTTAAGATTACGAGCATACTCGAATGCCATCTCACCGATGGCAGTTACACTAATAGGGATACTGTAATGCTCATTGGTTTTTCCTCCAGGATAGTATATCAGGATACTCTTTTCTTTATCGAACAGAACACCATCGAGAGAAGAGTAGTTTGGATTATCCTTATCCACGATGAATTCCTTGATCATAGGTGATCCAAAAAAGGAATATTGGTCGATATCAAGTGTATTCTTGGATATTTTAACAGTTTCCAGATAATAACATTGTGAAAGACACAATGGGTCCAATGCAACCACATTTCCAAGGTCCAACACCTTGAATTTTGCGAACATGAATGCACATTCATCGATGGATTCTACAGATGCAGGCACGGTGAATTGCAGATCGGCCTTACCAACGGGATAGCATACCAACCTATTCGGTTCACCGACATCGTCGAGCTCGTACAACACGCCATCGATGGTTGCGAAGTCCTCGTTCTCAGGATCCACATTCAGCGACTGAATATTATTGATTGCTGAATCCCCAATGTACGTGACAGAGGCAGGGATCGTAAGGGACCTTAGAATCAAAGGATATCTGAATGAGTAGCCTTCCAAGGTCTTTACACCATTGGACAGTACAAGTTCCTCCAGATTGAGTGGCGCGATGAATGCGGATGTGGAGATCGTTACAACATCACCAGGTACGATGTACTGCCTATCCGACTTGTTTGCAGGATATGCGACCAAAGATTTCTCCAACATGTTGAATAACACACCGTCTCTGGACTCGAACGTATCATTCTCCGAAGAGACTGTGAACTCGGTCAATCCTAAACAAAAGTAGAACACATCCTCCCCAATGTCTGTCATGGATGCTGGTACCTCAAAGGTTGTCAATCTCATACAGAAAGAGAATGCACCATATCCGATCCATTCGATACTGTCCGGCAAGGAGATGGATTCGATGTTAGCATCCTCGAAAGCATAATCATCGATTGCTATTACAGTACATTCGGTACCGCGAACAATCTTTTCAGGAATTATGATATCGACATCATCACTGGTGTAACCGATAACAGCCAAGGTCCTATCTTCTGCAGAGATGACACGATACTTTATGCCATACATATTGAATGTCTCACCGTTGGTCAATGGCTTAGGTTCCCACTGTGCATACAGGGTAACAACATCACCGGATTCGTCTGTCAGATCCACGTATGCACCATCGACATAGGATGTTCCGGAACCGTCCTTCTTGGTGTTCCATCCAGCGAAGATATTGAATTCCTTCTCGAACTGGTTGTTAGGTAGTTTACAGCCGAAATTCCGTTTTGTGTGGTAATGGGCTGAATGGGGCGGAAACGATCGGTAGGCCCGATTCAGGGCGAGTCGATGAGACTCTCCCCTCTTGTCACCGGACCAAGAAGTACGGACGGATCGAACATCTCCGTACGGTACAGGGGCTCCTTCGGTACCTCGGTATCGAACAGCCTCAACACTGTCCTGACGTTCTTCGTGACCTCCGACAATCCCCTTCTACCCTCGTACTCCAACACATCGAGGGTGCTCAATACGGCCAATATGCCCTCCAACGTGTACTTGGAATCCGAATCCTTCTCCCTCAATACCGCACGGATCTCCGCCAGGAGGATCTGTGACACGAACTGTATGAGATAACGTCCCTCCATGGTGTCCGGATCCCCCGTCCTGATACGACGGTCACGTTCCTTCTCGGTGTCGAAAGCCTGTTCAGTGAGTCTCCTGGCATCATATGCGGCCATCATCAGGCCCCAATCTATGTTCTCGGAACACAACATCACGAACATCCCCGCACGATTATCGTTGAATGTCCTGGCGTTCCTCTTCTCAGTGAGCGTGACCTTCCTTCCGTTCGCCTGTATGTCGAAGTACTTGGCGGCCTTTCCCGCACGCTTCCTGAACGCTTTGACCGGGTTGGCTTCATCCATCGTACGTGCGTACTCCATCAACGAGTCCACCAACAGGATCCTGCCCTGTACCTCGTCAGAATACTTCTTCGAATCGTAACATACGAATGCCTTCATCCTCAGCGATTCTCCGTGACGGTTCATCGGGTTCATGGCATGGCCCACACATCGATATACGAATGGGTATGGGACATATCCGATATCATGGGTCCAGATCCCATAACCCAATGTTTTAAGACAACTCCCTGTATGGTATGGATGCAGATCGCGGTACGTTAGATGTTCCGCATGGAGAGAGTGTTACGATATGTTCATACCCACAACGATGGAGGAGGTCAGGGAGAGAGGGTGGGATTCCCTCGATGTCATCCTGGTCTCAGGCGATACCTACATAGATTCATCATACAACGGTACCGCACTCATCGGTCATTGGTTGATCGAGAACGGTTTCAAGGTGGGGATCATAGCACAACCGTCCATAGATGACGGCAGTGACATCACACGTCTGGGACAACCGAATCTGTTCTGGAGCGTATCGGCCGGATCGGTGGACTCCATGGTGGCCAACTACACCCCAACGGGGAAATATCGTAAGGATGATGATTTCACTCCCGGAGGGGTGAACGACAGACGTCCCGACAGGGCATGCATCGCGTACACGAATCTGATCAAGAAGCATGCCAAGGGGAAACCCATCGTGTTGGGAGGTATTGAGGCCAGTCTCAGGAGGGTGATCCACTATGACGCATGGTCAGATTCCGTTAGGAGGTCGATCCTCCTCGATTCCAAGGCGGACATAGTCACATACGGTATGGCGGAACGTTCCAATCTGATACTGGCACAGATGATGCGTGACGGTAGGGACTGGCACTCCGTCAGAGGAATATGCTATCTGTCCAACGAGGTTCCGGAAGGTTACATCAGGACACCATCCTACGAGGAGTGTGTCGCGGACCCGAAGGCCTTCATGAGGGCCTACAAGGCGTTCTATCACAACTGCGACCCTATGGACGCGAGGGGTCTGGCACAACCTCACGGCAACAGGTATCTCATCCAGAATCCTCCATCCCCGTTACCGGATACCAAGTTCCTGGACAGGATATACGGTATGGATTTCGAGAATGCCGTTCACCCATACTATGCCGGGCAGGGTTATGTGAAGGCGATGGACACCATCCGTAACTCGGTCACCACCCACAGGGGATGTTACGGCGAGTGCAACTTCTGTGCGATAGCCATCATGCAGGGTCGTACCGTGGTCTCGAGGAGCGAGGACTCCATAGTGAAGGAGGTGGAGCGTATGGCCTCCTCTCCAAAGTTCGATGGTATAGTACGTGATGTCGGCGGACCGACCGCCAACATGTACGGTTTCGAATGTACCAGGAAATCGAAGATGGGTGCATGCAAGGATAAGAGGTGCATGTATCCCAAGGTCTGCGATGCCCTGAGGCCGGACCATTCCAAGCAGATCAGACTGTTGAGGAGGATATCCTCGGTGAAGGGTGTGAAGAAGGTCTTCATCGCATCCGGTATCAGGTACGATCTGATCCTGGCGGACAAGGAACACGGTGAGGAGTACCTCAGGGAACTGATCTCCAAGGGTCATGTATCGGGACAGATGAAGGTGGCACCGGAGCATATCTCGGACGATGTCCTCAAATTGATGGGCAAACCGTCCAGCGACGGTCTCCTGGAGTTCAAGGGGATGTTCGACAGGGTGAAGAAGGATGTGGGAAAGGACATCTATCTCACCTACTACCTCATAGCCGCACATCCCGGATGTTACGAGCACCACATGAAGGAACTGTTGGACTTCTGTCATGACAGGTTGAAGACCTTGCCTGAACAAGTGCAGATATTCACCCCGACACCATCCACGATCTCCACGATGATGTATCACGTCCGCAGGGATTGGGCGGACACGACCAACATCAAGGCCGAACATTCCATGCAGATGAAGCAGCGTCAGAAGGAGATCCTCTTCTCCACCAAGACTGCTCGTGACGATGCCCCCAAGAGGAAGGAGTGCCCGTATGCTCGCGATCAGGGTTCCAA
The DNA here is from genome assembly GCA_015063185.1 of Thermoplasmata archaeon. Taxonomy (GTDB): domain Archaea; phylum Thermoplasmatota; class Thermoplasmata; order Methanomassiliicoccales; family Methanomethylophilaceae; genus SIG5. The sequence continues at coordinate 9,197 of SUSY01000033.1, read as the reverse complement.
AGGTGCCGTCGGTCAACCGGACAGGGGGTCATATCCCAGGAAGGACGGTTCCAGTGATAGGTCGGGCCCCTCCAAACGTTCCGATTCAGGAAGGAACGGTCCGAATCGTAGGGATGATGGCAGAAGGACTCAACCCAATAGGGATGGCCCTAGGTTCACCAAGCGTCAGGATTCCGGTGAGAAGGGCAGGCATCCAAAAGGTGACGGTCAGGATCGGGACAAGGTACGTTCGGACAGGAAGGCTACGCGGTACAAACGTCCTTGATCGCAGTGGTATGCCCATATTCGCGTACTTCTTCGATAATATGGACATCAGTTTCCAGGTTCCAGAGCGACCTTGATAACTCCGTCCTTTCTGCTATCGAACAGTTCGTATCCCTCCTTCCACTCGGACAGTGGGAACGTGTGTGTGATCAGAGGTTCCGTATCGATGTCACCAGACGCTATGTGGGACAGTATCTCATCGCACTTGGAGGCATCCACGCCACCTGTGATGAAGGTGAGGTTCTTCCCGTACATGTCCGGAAGAGGGATGGTCTGCGGTTCGTTGTACAATGCTACGACACAGACGGTAGCGTTGGGTCTTGCGATCCTCCATGCTGTCTGGAAGGTGTCCTTCCCTCCTGCGACCTCCATGACGATGTCCGCACCCCTTCCGTTCATCCCCCTTATGTAGGATTCCACATCGATGTCATTGGGATTCAGATGTATGTCCCCGATACCATGTTCCTTCGCGAAGTCGAGACGTGATTGGATGACATCGATCATCACGATCTTGGACGGCGAGTGTAATCTGGAGCATATGGCAGTGCACAGTCCCGTAGGGCCCGCACCGATGATGGCTACGACATCTCCCTCCTGAATCCTGGAGATGTCCGCTGCCCAATATCCTGTGGACAGGATGTCCCCTGTGAACAACGCCTGTCTGTCCGTGACGTTGTCGGGGATGTGGTCCAGGCAGTTGTCTGCATATTGCACGCGAACGTATTCCGCCTGACAACCGTCGATACGGCATCCGAGTGCCCATCCGCCGTTGGGATCCGTGCAGTTGTTGACGAACCCCCTCCTGCAGTAGAAACAATCGTTACAGAACGTCTCGACGTTTATGGTGACCCTGTCGCCCTTCTTGAACGATCCGACGTCAGTACCTACCGCTTCGACGATACCTACCGCTTCGTGTCCGATGATAACATCGTTCCTGGCACGCGGAACATGACCTTCGAGGATATGCAGGTCGCTGGAACAGATCGATGTGAGGGTGACCTTCACTATCGCATCCTTGGGATCGACGATCTCCGGTATGGGGCGATCCTCGTACACCAGTTTTCCTTTCTCCTTGAAGACGACAGAATACATCATATCCGCATGGGTTTCGGAGGTTTAAAACCATTTTCGACATCATCGGTATCGATCGTTGCACATCGTCAACTCCACGATGAATCGCGATCCGCAATCGCAGACGTATGATTCCGAATATGGCCCGTGATCGATACCCTTGAGATTATGTGGCGTTTGTCTTGTACCGCATTCGGGGCATACGATCTCGGGGAACGGGTCGAAGCGAATATCGTACATGGTCGTGTAGGGAGTATGTCGGCATATCCGGGACACACTTAGGTGCGTCCTTCCTGCCTCACCCGAGCTCAATGACGATCCTTCCGTTGTCGGACGATTCCGACTGCATCTCACCGGGCACATCGAACGGGGCTATCCTGTTCAATCCCTTGAGTCTGATCACGTTGTTGGAACAACCGACCTCTCCATCGGCGTCCTCGGTGATGATCATCCTTCTCATATCGGAGGTGAAACGTACCTTGTATCTGGATCCTGTGAATTTGGACGAGTAGATTGTGTTCATATCGGTCCTGATTATGGATTCCGAGTTGGGCCTGGATTCGACCCTGACCGTCCTGTGCCTGTTGGTCTCCATGTCGGTCATGAGTTCCGTGTTCTTCTGTCTCAGGAGTTCGATCTCCTGCTCCAGGTCGTGTATCCTTTCGTTGAGCAGTTGGTTGTTGGCCTCCATATCACGAAGTTCGAACGTCCTTCTCTCGAGATCCGATCCCAGCTCATCCATCTTCTCCCTGTACGATCCCATCTCCTTCCTGGAGGATTCCAGGATCGCTTCATATTCCGAGGCCCTCTCGTCAGCGATGGATGTCGCCCTCTCCTCGATAGTGTCCACGTACATGATCTCCAGGTCGGATTCGATGTCCTTCCTGTGATTCTCCCATATGGTGTCCACGATCTCATCGTACTGGTCCTTCTTGAGGTCGAAGAGGAATCCCGCATCCACCTTCAGTATGGCCTTTGCGAAGTATTGGTGTGGGATCTTCGGGTTCTGTTTCAGTTCACAGAACCATGTCTCGCCCTCGTTGATGATGCGTTCGCTCTCATGGTCCCTGTATATGGTGCGACCGGTGGAGAATCCGGCGATGTTACCGTTGTCCAATCTGCGGAATGTGACCATGGCGATCCTCTTCACGGAGTCGAACTCGCAGTTCTCCTCTCCATGTTCCTCGATCATCATCCTCTGGAATTGGAGGAGGTCCATCTTGGTGTTCATCGGGGCCACCATTCACTGCACCTCCGTGCATATATCCTCGAAGGGATTGATCTCCACACAGTCCTCTTCGGATACATCGGGCATGAATTCCTCGAGGCACATGATGGGCATGGTACTGAGGGAATGTGTCCTGTCGGCAGCCATCCTTATGTGCTTACCGAAGGATGTCTCGAAGGATGCGACCTCCACGATCTTCCCTATGTTCTTTACGATCTCGATCGCAGGTACGAAGTCGTTGTCACCCGAGATCACGATGGCCACATCGTAGCTGTCGTTGTATGCCTGACGGACCATCTCGCATGCCATGGCGACATCCACTCCCTTCTGATTCCTGCTCTCCGGTTCGCTGAGGTCACAGACCACGACCCTGAACCCATTGTAACGCAGACAGTCGTGGAACTTCTTAGAGTCCTCCTCGTTGTTCATATGACCTGCGGAGTCGAATACGTATGCACCGTTGAGGGGCCTACCGTTTGTCAAGAGATTCACCATTTCCTCGAAGTCGATCTTGAATTTACCTCCGCATTCATTCCGGGATGATCTGATGACGTTCCTGATGTCCATGAATACCATCGTTCTGTCCCTGTTGTTTACGTTCACTAATGCCATATCATTCACTTCTGCGGTTTTTTCCGCGATTATATGTATTTTGTATAGACTACTATTACATTTGTTTGAAATATTTGTAATAAAAGAATATTTGAAATACTATGGATCGGATCCTATGTCCATGAGCTCGCGTTCCGGAAAGAGGAGGAGGGTCATGGTCGCCTGTGTCACGTTCGAGACAGCCAAGGTCGCGGATCCGGTCAGGTTCTACGAATGCAACAGGGTCCATATCCTGCATTACACGAAGGAGGGTGCCCCGAGGAGGAACGTCTATCGCGAGTTCTACGACGAGACCTGCAGGTTGATACGCGAGCAGAACGGGGATTCCATCGAGATCGAGGAGCACAACGGCAGTGTGAGCAACTTCCAACTCGTGCTCACATCGTTATTGTCCATCATCGAAGGCGAGCAGGCTGAAGGGCCCTGTGACATATTCGTGAACATCTCCGCAGGTTCTCCCGAGTTCTCCGCTGCGGCAACCATCGCTTCAATGATGTCCGAGGACGTCACCCCGTTCTCCGTGAATTCGAAGGAGTATTCCGTCCGTACCGAGGAGGACATCCGCAGGGCATACTACATCGACGGTAGGCCCGTAGGTCTAACGGTATCCACGTACGAACCGAGGGTGATGCCCAAATACACCATAGGCAAGCCTCCCGAACATCTCGTCAGGGGATTGCGTGTGTTGCATGACCTGAACACCAATCGCTCCAGGTCGAAGAGCAGCAACATCGTACCGATCCTGAAGGGTTGCGGCATATGGTTCCGTGACGATACGGCCTCGGACAGGAAACAGTCCGATGCCGTGAACTACCATCGCGACTTCGTATCCAAGTGGTTGGAGAGGGGATGGGTGGTGAAGGACGATCTCAGGAAGAGGTACGTGCTGACGGACGAGGGCATCAACGTCATATCCACGTTCTACAAGGATGTCTGATTTCAGACATCTGTATTCCGTCACTATGTTCTGGATGCTTTATGAACATGGTATGCGATACGGTGTGTGAGGGCGATCGCGGTCGGTCTTACCGTACCCTTGTTTGAAGTTCACGGAGGTATGTCCATGAGAGGTCCAAGAGTTCCTGTTATGCCCGATTCGTTCACGATCGATGACATGGTATTCGTTCCCGTACCGAATGGGGGACGCAAGGTCTCGTTGTTCTCCTACCATGGGGATGCCATACTATTCAGGGTGCCATCCCGTGTCGTATACTGTCAGAATGAGTATGAGGTCGTGGCCATCGGTGACATCGGGGATGCAGCGGACGATAGTCCGGAATCGGACAGCGATTACGTCCTGCCTTGGTTCTCCGATACCGTAAGGTCCATCTTCGTTGCGGATTCGGTGAGGATTCTTGGACGCATATATGCCAAGAACCTGTTCTTCGTTTCGATGGGCGACAACGTGACCGAGTTGCTTCCGCGTGCATTCCTGGGTTGTCCGTCCATAAGGGAGGTCGTGTTCTCCGAGAGCATCATCGAGATCCCCGATGGGTTGTTCCAATCCTGTTCCGAGTTGAGGCACATCACAATTCCCGACGGAGTGACGCGTATCGGGGACATGGCGTTCAGATCGTGTACCCGTCTTTTCTCGATCGATCTTCCGGATTCCCTGAGGACCATCGGTAACGGGGCATTCTTCGGTTGCGAGTCCCTGCATCACGTGTCCCTCCGCAACGGATTGACCAGGATCGGAAGGTTCGCGTTCCATGGTTGTGCGTTGCAGCATATCATCATTCCCGAGACTGTATCCGACATAGGTGAGAGGGCGTTCGGCGGTTGTTCCGCATTGAGGTATCTGACCTTCGATAACGATACGATACCTTTGGACGCATTCGATGGGAGCATCCGTGTGGAGTCCGTATCGATCGGACCCAAGGTGCGTGAAATCCCTGACGATGCGTTCTGTGATTGGAGCCGTCTGATGTCCGTATCCTTATCGGAAGGGTTGGAGTCCATCGGAGAATGTGCATTCGGATCATGTCCGATCCGGCACATCCACATCCCAGGTACGGTTTCCCTGATCGGTTTCAGTGCGTTCCATCGTTGCAGCGACCTGAAGACCATCTCCGTGTCGACGGACAACGAGACTTACACCTCGTATGACGGTTGTCTCTACGACAGGGGGATGACGACACTGTACCTGTGTCCCGAAGGCAGGGAGGGTTCCGTGACGATACCTGCGGGTGTAGGGACCATAGATTCCTGTGCGTTCGAACTGTGTCGTCTCGTCACGGACATCTCGATGTCCGACGATGTGGTCTCGATAGGCATGTCCGCGTTCGAGGAATGCACATCGTTGAGGTCCGTGAGACTCAGTCAATCCATAGACGTGTTGCCGTTCGCCGTGTTCGCGAATTGCGAGTCCCTGGAGGACGTGTCCCTGGACCGTGTGGAGTCCATCGGTCAGGATTCCATGATGGGTTGTCTTTCACTGAGGGAATTGTACATCCCTGATTCCGTGTCGGAGATCGATAGGAAGGCCTTCAGGTTATGTTCGTCCTTGGAGACCGTGAGGTTGGGCAGGAACGTCTCCTACATCGCCGCATACGCCTTCCTGGAATGCGATTCCTTGGCATGGGTCGATGTGGACCCCGAGAATCCCTATTTCACATCCGTCGACGGTGTCGTATATACCAAGGACATGAAGGAATTGGTGTTCCATCCTCCGGCTATGGATACCGATTCGTACGTCCTTCCATCGACGGTGGAGGTCGTACGTGCCGGAGCGTTCATCGGATGTTCGGGATTGAGACATCTGTATGTGGAGGAGGGCAATTCGGAGTACGTGTCCGTGAACGGTGCGATATACACCAGGGATTTGACCGAACTGGTGCGCTACCCGGTAACAGACGAGAGGGGAGTGGTCATCAGGAAGGGTGTGGAGCACATCCTCAACGATGCGTTCTCCTCCCTGGGTATGGAATCCGTCGTTCTGCCCAAGGGCCTGCGTACGATAGGTGGATATGCGTTCTTCCGTTGCGGGGGATTGCGTGACATACTGGTCCCCAAGAGTCTGAAGGTGTTGGAACAGTGTTCGTTCTACGGTTGTACCTCATTACGTACGATACGTTTCGAGACCGGCTGCGACTCCATTGCCGTGGAGGGATCCGCGTTCGGAATGTGTTCCGCAGATATCGGTCTGGAACCGGAGGACGATTCCGTGGAGATGGATTTCTTCGAGATCAGTGGTACCGAGGAGGTCGAACTGTCCCCGATGGGATTATGTGTGTTCGAAGGGGTGTTGGGATTCGGATGGTATCCATCCGGATCGGAACGATGTCGTTCGATAGTGTAGGGGGTGATGTATCGTGTTGTCCGTCGAGCCGAGGGCTGATGTTTTCACCGATGGGTATTTCGAGTTCGCGATATTCAGACATGACAAGGGTAAGGAGGTCGATTTCACAGGATACAACGGTACGTCCGATACCGTAGTGGTCCCCAGATATGCCGTCGATCCCAACGGCAACCGTTACCGCGTCACATCCATAGGGAGGCTACCGATGCTCTTCCCCGATACGTTGAGGGTGCTGGTCCTTCCGAACACGATGAGGTCCATCGTCCGTATCAACGCCCCGAGTCTGGTGTCCATAGTCATCCCCGATTCCGTGTACGAGATATCGCCTGCCGCGTTCGCCGATTGCAGGAGCCTCAGAGGTGTGGACCTGCCACCGAATCTGGAGAGGATAGCGCCGTACACGTTCGATTCGTGCACCTCCTTGGTCAACGTGACCATACCGAACGGTGTGAAGACCATCGCCAAATACGCTTTCAAGGGGTGCACATCCCTGAGGGATGTGGCCATTCCCGATGGTGTGAGGGAATTGGGACGTTTCGCGTTCAGACACTGTTCGTCCCTGAGATGGGTGGTCATAGGGGCCGGTCTCAAGACGATACACGAGGACATGTTCGAAGGATGCAGGTCGTTGGAATCCATCGTGATCGGACCGGGTGTGCGTGATATCGGTGAGAATGCTTTCAGGAACATGGCCAATCTGACGGATGTGGTGTTGTCCGAGGGGTTGAAGAGGATAGGTGCATCGGCCTTCGAGGGTTGCATATCCCTGGGGTCGATAGTAATCCCGGAGAGCGTGATCTCCATAGACAGCACCTCGTTCAAGGAGTGTTCGTCCCTGAAGGGCATATTCGTCAGGGACGGTAATGTCAGGTACGCATCTTCATGCGGTTGTCTCTACGATGCGAAGGGATCGAAGCTCATACTGTGCCCTCCGGGCATGGAGGGCACGTTCGATGTTCCGGACCATGTGACGTCCATAGAGGAGGGTGCTTTCAGCCATTGTCATGCACTGACATATGTCATAATCCCGGATAATGTGAAGAGCATCGGATTCAACGCCTTCTACGACTGTTCGGGATTGAAGTCCGTATCGATCGGGAAGGGTGTGAGGACCCTCAACAGCAGCGTGTTCGAGTTCTGTTCGTCATTGTCATGGGTCGAGATGCGTAACGGTATCAGGACCATTGGGGACCACGCTTTCGGTTCTTGTTCGTCTTTGAAACGCATAGATCTCCCCGATAGTCTGCAATATATCAACAAGTACGCGTTCTACGGCTGTACGGGCCTTCAGACCATAAGGTTCGGAAGGAATCTGAGCCAGATCGCACCCTACGCGTTCCTCGAATGCGGGGCCCTGGTCGAGTTCGTCGTGGATGAGGACAACCGTAACTTCGTATCCATCAATGGAGCACTGTATACCAAGGACCTGAAAGAACTGGTCCACTACCCGTCCGGAAGGAAGGAGCAGTATCTGGTCATATTCAGGGGATTGACAACCATCAGGACCGGTGCGGTGTTGGGCCCGGTATCGTTGAGGAGGTATGTGGTGGAGGACGGTAACGAGAACTTCGTATCCGTTGCCGGTGTCCTGTTCTCCAAGGATTTAAGGGAACTGGTCCGCTACCCTCCCGGTAAGGGACGTTCGTACTCGATCCCATATGGTACCTTGTACATCAGCGAGGACGCGTTCTTCGGTTGTTCCCTGAGGAACATGGTGATCCCAGACGGTGTGAGGGTGATCGGAACGTACACCTTCTACGGTTGCGATTCCCTGACATCGATATCCCTGCCGGGGTCACTATATTCCCTGATGGACCATTCCTTCTCCAAGTGCACCTCCCTGATGAGGGTCTATCTCCGCGACAGGTTGGAATCCATATCCATCGGTCATTGTGCCTTCGCGTTCTGCGACGAGGGATTGGACATACTGTCGGATGTGGAGGGTTACGATCTGGAATACTTCGATCTCCGTGGTAAGGACGAGTATTTCATACCAGATGGGGAGTTGCCGCTGTTCAGCGGAACGTTGGGTCTGGGATGGGTCCCAAGGGATTGATCGTCATATCGGATGACGTGTCGGGATCCGCTACCGTGGGAGCCTCGATCGGATGAATGACAAGGGCGTCTTCACGACCCAGGTTCTCTATCAATCCCTTGGATTCCATACGGCGGAACAGCCCTACTGCGGTAGGGTGGGTTATGTAGAGGTGCTCCTCGATCTGTTTCTGTGTGGCCGTACCGTCATCTGTACAATGTGACAGTACATAGAGCACCTTGAACTGGGTGAGTGTCAGGTCCGTCTCCGAGAGTTTGGAATTGACTCCGGGATTTGACATATATGTGGGAATAGGGGTTCCAATCGAGTCTGAATTTTCAGTTCATAAGGAAAACATAACGTTCCCAGTTAGGGGGTTCTAAGTTGTGAATTCCAGAATGACATATCCTAATCCAATGGAATATCTCATGAATGATGGCATATTCTCACCTTTTCAGTGAGTGATCGGATGAAATTACAACGATATCCGATGGATCTAATGTCAAATCCCATTGAGGATCGTAAGTGAGAACGTGGTAGAAGGGTACAGATGTGAAATGTTCATCTTTTTATGATATCCGATCATTTGTAGTGATATCTCCGATTCTGGTACTTGTTTTATATACTATATAAGCTAAGGAATCCAACATGAAGACGTTGAAGGTCCCGTTGGATCCGACCAGTGAACA
>SUSY01000032.1 GCA_015063185.1 Thermoplasmata archaeon | reverse complement strand
CTCATGGAGTTCGGACGTGTGCTCCAACCCGTACTCCATGTCCACACCCAGGGCGGAGGCAACCGCGTACCTGAGCGAGGGGACGTTGCCGTTCCTCAATCTGGTCAGGGTGTAGATGGACTCGTCCATCCTCTCGCCCTCCGGTGCACGTCCGAGGATATGTATGCCATCCCTGACCACAGATTCCTTGATGTCCGTTATGTAGTCGTGCAATCCGTCCAGATATCCCTCGAAATCCTCGATGGACACGTCGTTCGGGACGTGGAGGTCCTCCAATATGGAGCATGCCCTGCATGCCTCGAAGATCTGCGCCAACAACAGCGCCTTCCTATCCTCCGTGAGGGATAACTTGGCCCTGTAGAGTTCCTGGAGAGGGGTCTCAATCGCGGACAGGGAATCGTAGTCGCCCGCCCTCGCCATGGTCGGGCACATGTGTCCCACCAGCACCGCCTCCGCACGTCTCTTAGCCTGGATACCCTCCCCCGGATCGTCGATTATGTACGGATAGATGTCCAACATACCGTTCTGGACCACGTCCGGGAAGCACTTGTTGGAGAGACCGACGTTCTTACCGGGTAACCACTCCAACGTACCGTGGGTCCCTATGTGTATGACCGCATCCGCTTGGAATCCGGACTCCAACCACCTGTAGAACGCAAGGTACTGATGGGGTATGCTCATCTCCGGGTCGTGATACAACGCATCCATCCTCTCGGACGTTGCACGCATGGGTTGGAAACCCACATAGATGTTACCATCGATCAGACCTGGAATGACGATCTTGCCCTTGTCCGTGGAGATCTCCCCAACGGGTTCACCCCAATCCTTGATCATGAACTCCCTGTTGAACTCCGGGATCGAATCCAGGATACCCTGATATGTGCCCTTTGAGATCAGACCGGCGGCCTTCGCCTGGATGTCCTCCGAGGGTTTCCAGTTCATGTCGTTGGTCACCCCCTCCAACAATCTGTCCACCAGGTCGCGGCCGTTCTCGGGGACGAAGTCCATGGTGTAACCCTCATCGGCCAATCTCCTCATTATGTCCGAAACGCTCTCGACCCCGTCTAGACCCGCCGCACTTCCAAGACGTCCGTTGTCCGGACGGGACTGCCACATGACTATGGCCACCTTCCTGTCCTTGGGTGCCTTCCTCCTGATACGTGTCCAGTTCCAAGCCACCTTGACGAGATGGTCCACCCTGTCCTCTATCGGAACGTAGTTCTTCAGACGCAGGTTGTCACCGGACGGTTTCGCTATCGGGACGGTGATGATCTGTCCGTCCATCTCCGGCCATGCCACCTGCGATACGATCTCGGACTTGTTCAGTCCCAACCTCTGTGATTCGAAATCCTCGTACTCTCCGGATACCGACATCGCCTGAAGCACGGGCACGTCCGTCATGAACTTGTAGAAGTTCTCCTCATCTGGAGTGCGTACGCCCCTGGTATCCCTGGAGTTGACGATCTGCGAGAACGGGGAGTTCATGATCAGCACATCTATGCGCGATCCCTTCCTATCGTCGGTGAAGTACTTCAGGACGTATGCGGAGGTGCCCTTGGAACCCTCGTCCTTGGCGGTACTGGAGCTGAAGAACACCGGTATGGTGTTCATACCTGCGGCCTCCAACGCCCTGATGAGTCCGTCTATATGTCTTGTATTGTTGTATATCCAATAGGAGGCGACGAAGAGGATACCTACGGTCGGTCTGTCGGGATCCAACGTCCGGAGGTACTCCTCCAACCCTATGTCCCTATCGTGATCGGGATGGTAGATGCCGTCCGTCCTCTGTATCACGGGCGGGGGTACGTCCACCTCACCGCCCGACCTGCTGTACAGCCAATATACCATGCCCCTGTCGTTCTCCGCACCGCGGTATCCGACGTACCTGCTGAGCTCTATGAACTCCTCGTCAGTGCCTTTGAACAGGTCACGGTACATGAACTTCACATCCGAGTTCCCGGAGTAGATGAACACGTACCCTTCGCACTCGGACAGTACCTTCTCGTACCTGTCGAACCTCTTCAGACGTGTGGGATCGGTCATACAACGCAGGACCACGAGATCCGCGGATTGTGTCGATTCGACGAGGTCCCTGTACACCATAGGGTCGTCATCGCACTCGTTGGCGGAGAAGCAGTCCACATCCAAACGTATGCCCAACTCCTTGGCCGCTGCCATCATGGGCTCGATGGCGGTACGCGGATCCGCACTGTTGATGGAGAGCAGTGTTATCCTCATCATATCTTCCTCTTCTTGAGAAGGTACAGGTTGATGCAGAAGAACACGGCCCCGAACACGAAGATGAGTCCGAACGATATCCATGGGAACGATAGGTATTCAGGTAATGCAGCGGCCCTGAGACAGAGGCTCGAATGGGTCAACGGGAGACAGTACAGTATGGCCTGGAATACTGCGGGCAACGAGGACACCGAGAAGAACGTTCCGCAGAGGAAGGTCATCGGCAGGACCACGAGGCTGTTGAACACGTTCATGCTCTGGTGCGACCTGGCCAGCAGTGCGGCCATCATACCCAACAGCGAGAACATGATGCATGACAGTACCATGCACAGTAGGAACGCGAACGAGAACTCCAACTCCGGTGCGAGGAATATCCCTAATACATAGAGGAAGGTACATCCGATCAGACCCCTGACCAGACCCAACATGCATTTTCCGAGGACTATCGCACCCATGGAGAGGGGGCACATCATCATCTCGTCGAAGCTCTTGTAGTAAAGTCTCTGGACGTTCATCCTGGTGGAGGTGGAAGAGAAGGACGAGTTCATGGACGACAATGCCACTATTCCAGGGATGACGAATGCGACGTACGATACGCCTATGTCCGTAGTACCTGTCCTGAGACCGTATCCGAACGCTATGAGATACAGGATAGGGCTCATGACGCTCATGATCATGATGTTCAGGAAGTTGTGTCTGAGGAACCTGATGTCACCCCAGGCGACGTAGTACACCTGTCTCAGGAAATCGATCATCTGAGCACCTCCGCACTGCTTCCGGTGAGTTTGACGAAGACGTCCTCCAGGTTGGTCCTCCTGATCAGGATCTCCGAATCGACATCCAGTTCGGACACGAACGTGTTGGCAGCGTCCCTGGAATCGAAATACTGGTAACTCGTCCTTCCGTCGACCTTGTACTCCACCGCCACGGAACCGATGGCATCGCATAGGGACTCGGGCGTGTCCAACGCGATGATCCTACCATGGTCGATGATACCGACCCTGTCACAGAGCGCTTCCGCCTCCTCGATGTAATGGGTGGTCAGTATGATCGTGGTACCGCTCTTGTTGAGGTTGGTTACGACGTCCCACAACAACCTGCGGGCATTGATGTCCAGCCCCGAGGTGGGTTCGTCCAGGAACAGGATGTCGGGCTCATGGAGCATGGCGCACACGATGGCCGCACGCTTCTTCCACCCGCCGGAGAGGGAATCCACGGGTTTGTCAAGGTACTCCCCCAACCCGAAGTATTCGGAGAGTTCGTCGATCCTCCTGTTACGTTCCTTCTTACCCATCATATGGTACATCGCATGCGAGATCATGTTCTCGCGAATGGTCAGGTCCTTGTCCAGTGACACCTGTTGTTGGATCAGGCCCATACAGCGCTTCGCCCTGTTGGGATCCTTCAGTAGGTCGTGACCGTTTACGATGATGCTTCCCGAATCGAAGTTCGTCAATGTCGAAATGCATCTGATCGTTGTTGTCTTACCGGCACCGTTCGGACCAAGGAATCCGAAGAGTTCACCCCTCCGGATGCCAAGGTCCAATCCGTTAACGGCCACCTTATCACCGAACCTCTTCACCAGGCCCTCAATCGAGATTATATCGTCCATTTTCTCCCTCGTGACTTATGTTGGATGATACATCCAATCAAATATATAGTATCTGGATGATACATCCAACAGAAACAGTCCAGACATCGCACGGCGAAGATGACCGTCATGGTCTGGACACATGACCCGTATCGTCGGGTCTAAGAAGAGGTTCGAAGCATGGAGAAGATGTTGTTTCCTTTTGTCTCGATCGTAGGACAGGAGGATATGAAAAGAGCGTTGTTGTTGAATATCGTCGACCCCGGAATAGGGGGCGTTCTCATCAAGGGGGAGAAGGGTACCGCAAAATCCACCACGGTCAGGTCCCTCTCCGACATCCTACCAAGCATCGATACCGTCAAGGGTTGCAGGTTCAACTGCGATCCGAACCGCCCGGAGACATTGTGTTCCGAATGTTCCGACAGATTCTCCTCGGACGACGTCCCCGGGGGCGTCCAGCGTAGGATGAGGGTGATAGAGCTGCCTCTCAGTGCCACGGAGGACAGGGTGTCCGGTACGCTGGATATAGAGCACATACTCAAAACAGGAGAGAGGAAGTTCGAACCGGGTATATTGGCACAGGCCAACGGTAACATCCTCTATGTCGATGAGGTGAACCTTCTCGACGACCACATCGTAGACCTCCTCCTGGACTCCGCCGCCATGGGAGTCAACTACGTGGAGAGGGAGGGAATATCGTTCTCACACCCTTCCAGATTCGTTCTCATCGGTACCATGAACCCCGAGGAAGGTGACCTGAGACCTCAGCTCCTGGACCGTTTCGGACTGTCGGTAGAGGTCAGGGGCGACAGGGACCCACGGATCAGGAAGGAGGTCGTCAAGAGACGTCTGGCCTTCGACGTGGACCCTGTGGGATTCACCGAACAATGCAGGGAGGAATCGGAAAGGATGATGGAGGCCCTCACATTCGCGAGGAGACACCTCCACGATGTCAGAATCGGCGATGATGTCCTCGACACCGTGATCGAGATCACTTCCCACTTCGAGATCGACGGTCACAGAGCGGACATCACCATGCTCCGTGCCCTCAAGGCACATGCGGCCCTGCACAGGAGATGCATGGTCACCAAGGAGGACATCAGGAAGGTCGCACACCTCGTACTTGCACACAGGATGCGTCGCCGTCCGTTCGAGGAATCCGCATTCGACGTAGAGGAACTGGAATCATGTCTGCAGGGAATGTGACCTTCCCGTTCACCGCATTCTCCGGATTGGACGATCCGAAGACCGCTCTCCTATGTGCATTGACCAACCCTAACATCAGGACAGTGCTGATCAGGGGCAGGAAAGGTACCGGTAAGACCGCTCTCGCCAGGAGTTGCGGACTGATCTCCGGGAAGAACGTGGTGAACATCCCCATGAACGTATCCTCCGAACAGCTGTTCGGCGGGATGGATGTGGATGCCGCGATCAACGATGGGATCGTCCGTATGGAAAAGGGCATCGTATCACGTGGGGACGGCAACATACTCTACATCGATGACATCAACCTGATGGACCAAGGGTTGTTGGTCTCACTCCTGGACTGCATCCATAACGGGAGGGTGGTGTTGGAATCGGAGGGGGTATCGGACTCGTACGATTGCGATACCGTCCTGATAGCCACCATGAATCCGGAGGAATCCGATGTGAGCTCGCACGTATTGGACAGATTCGACCTCTGTGCGTACACATCATCGGAGGGCGTGGACCGCAGGAATGTGCTCGTCAACAACTCGGAGTTCATGGATGACGGATGTTCCTTCATGGAATCGCACAGAACGGACATGGATGCTGTGAACCTGAGGATATCCAAGGCAACAGGGATCCTCCCCCTGGTCACCATATCCGATGAACTGATGGACGTCTGTGTGGAACTCTGCCTGCACGTGGGTGCACACGGTCTCAGGGGAGACGTATCCGTGGTGGTCACATCCATGACGTTGGCCGCATTGGATGGTCGTGACGAGGTGACAAGATCCGATATCGAGCGTGCGGCCAGATTGTGCCTCGTCCACAGGAGGGACTACACCCCGCCCCCTCCGGAACAGGAACCCCAACAGCCGGAACCAGAGGATGATAGGGACAACAAATCCCAAACTCCTGAGAACGATGACCAATCCGATGAGAATGACAAGGATGACAGGGAGGACGATAGGGATGACGACGTGTTCAACGACCTCTCACAGATGTTGGAGGACATGGTGTTCGAGATAGGCGAGGAGTTCCGCATCGTCGATTACCTGAAGGATGCGAACAGGAGGGAGACGTCCACCTCATCGAGGAAGGGACGCAGGGAGGTCGCCATCAGCAACGACTCCTCCGGACGCTACGTAAGATCGAGGATACCCGACGGACGTGTGAGGGACATCGCCTTCGATGCGACGATACGTGCCGCCGCACCGTATCAGAGATTGAGGGATCCAAATGGTTTGTCATTCTCGATCCATTCTCAGGACATCAGGGAGAAGGTGAGGGAAAGGAGGAGCGGATGCACCATCCTGTTCCTAGTCGATGCCAGCGGTTCCCTCGGAGTCAGGAAACGCATGTCTGCCGTGAAGGGTGCTGTGATATCGATGCTGAAGGACAGTTATGTCAGGAGGGACAGGATCGGACTGATGGAGTTCAGACGCGATTCCGCGGAGGTGATCCTGCCACCCACCCGTTCCGTCGAGTACAGCTTCAAACTGCTGGAGGAACTCCCGACAGGCGGAAGGACGCCTTTGGGCGAAGCGTTGATCAAGGTGTCCGAATACATGGGCGCATACATTCGTTCCCACAAGGGAGAGAGATGTTATGTGGTCCTGATCACGGACGGTCATGCGAACGTTTCCGTCCAATCCGGTACGGATGCGACAGAGGAAGCGAGGAGGATAGCCTCGGACATGCACGTCCCGGGACTCGGATGGGTGGTCATCGATGCCAGTGCCAAATACTCCAACACCAACGATGCCGAACTGCTCGCAGCGGAACTCGGAGGCACGTACCTCAGATTGGAGTCATTGGACGCCGATCGTATCGCCGATAACATCAGGTCGATTCTACGGTGATTCGTAGGGATTATATGTTGGATGATACATCCAACTATTATGACTTCGAATAAGGCCATCATCGTAGCCAGTTTCGGAACCAGTTACAACGAGACAAGGGCCAAGACCATCGATAGGATAGAACAGGACATCGCCGACAGCTTCCCGGACTGGGATGTCAGGAGGGCATTCACCAGCAGGATGATCATAAGGAAGTTGGAGAAACGTGATGGTCTGAAGATAGATTACATCGATGAGGCCATCGAACGTCTGATCGATGAGGGTTATACCGAGGTCATCATCCAACCTACACTCGTTATGAACGGTGTGGAGTATGAGGACATCTACCACATATCTCACAGATACAAAGGCTCCTTCGACAGGATGTCCATAGGTACCCCTCTCCTATCGCTCGAGAGGGACTTCGATGAGATGACGGACATCATCATCAACGAGTTCCGTGATGAATCCAAGGGCGTATGCGGCAATGACTCCGCATTGGTGCTCATGGGTCACGGTACCGAACACTATGCCAACGGTGCATTTCCCGAACTCCAGCTCAAGTTGTTCCTCTCCGGTTGTAAGGACGTCGTCATCACCACCGTGGAAGGATTCCCGGGTTTCAAGGACCTGGAGAAGATGGTCGGGGATATCGAATGCAAGGATGTCGCCCTGTTGCCGCTCATGCTGGTGGCAGGAGACCATGCGATCAACGATATGGCAGGCGACGAACCGGATTCGCTCAAATCCATATTGGAAGGATTGGGCTATGATGTGCATCCGATCATCAAGGGCATAGCGGAATACGAATCCGTTAGGAGGATGTTCGTCCGCCATGTGAGGGAAGCGATGGAGTCGTGAGCCGAGTCACCCCTTAGCACCATGTGGTGTAGGGGCGGGAGATATCCCCCCTACTGCCGCATCATCATAGGATGCAGGACGTCCGCCGGATCGACGGGTCATCCCTGTATGTTTTATCAAAAGGGAGGGCGATTGCCCTCCGAATGATTTAGAAGAGGGATCACTCCCTGCTCTGTCTTCCGCCAACGGGATAACCGCGAGGAGTGATCATCCTACCGTTGGACACATACGTCTGTGTGTTTCCGATGATGACCATACAGAACATGTCCACCCTGGAATCATCCAATTCTCCGAGAGTGGTGATCCAATGCTCCTCGTCCTCCCTTCCGGCATTCCTGACGACTCCGACCGGAGTGTTAGGTGAACGGTGCTTCAACACGATGTTCCTTGCCTGGTCAAGGTATTCCGTACGACCTTTACTCTTAGGATTGTACAGAGTGATGATCATGTCCGCATCCGCCGCACGATCGACCCTCTTCATGATCAGATCCAATGGGGTCATCAGATCAGAGAGACTGATGATGGCGAAATCGTGCATCAACGGCGCTCCGAGTATGGATGCGGAACTTGCAGCTGCAGTGATACCGGGCACACAGTCGATCTCTATATCGGCACCCATCTCCTCGGCCAACTGATAGATGATACCGGCCATACCGTAGATTCCAGAATCTCCGCTGGAGATCATGGCCACATCCTTACCGGACATGGCATCCTCGATGGCCATCCTGCACCTCTCGACCTCCTTCATCATACCGGTGGCCTTGAACTCCTTATCGGGGAAGACCTTCTTCATCAGGTTCACGTATGCCGTGTACCCTGTGACTATATCCGCATTCTCGATGACCTTCGCAGCACGGAAGGTCATGTCATCCTTCCCACCGGGCCCGAATCCGACCACGTGCAATCTACCCTTGGTCATCATTCCACCGCCTTACGGTACTCGAGGGTGCTGAAGTGCTTGTCGTAGAGCTTGGAGAGTTCGTACTCATCGCCGAGGAAATCACCGACGACGGTCAATGCGGTCTTGGTGATACCTGCATCCTTGACCTTCTGTGCGATGTCCTTCAATGTACCGATCACTATCTTCTGATCCGGCCATGATGCCTTGTACACGACAGCGACAGGCGTACTCTCCTCGTATCCACCCTCCATCAACTGTGCGGTCATCTCGTCCATGAATCCGATGGAGAGGAAGATGATCATCGTCGCATGGTGACTGGCAAGGTCCTTGAGCTTCTCCCCCGGTGGCATGGGCGTTCTGCCCTCCATCCTGGTGAGGATGACGGTCTGACTCTTTCCGGGCATAGTGTACTCCTTCCTCAATGCAGCGGCAGTGGCAAGGAAGGAACTCACTCCGGGTATGACCTCGTAATCGATCCCCAGTTCATCCAATCTGTCCATCTGTTCCCTGTGCGCTCCGTAGATCGCAGGGTCACCGGTGTGTACACGGACGCATTTCTTGCCTTCCTTCTCTGCCTGTTCCATGACCTCGATGACCTGATCGAGATGCATGTATGCACTGTCATGGACCACGGCCGTCTCCTTACGACCGTTCAACACCTCGGGATTGACGAGGGATCCTGCATAGATGATGACATCCGCCTCATCGATCAATCTCTTCCCCTTGATGGTCAACAACTCCGGGTCCCCCGGTCCAGCACCTATGAATGAAATCATCTCATACTCTCCTTCTTGATCAAAACCGTTGTGAAATAACCATAATCGCGGTCCGTATCCATCAGACCGATGTACTCATCGTCCATACCCACATTGGACATCACGAATGCACATTCCCTCGGGATACCGTGCGCATCCATCAGTTCAGCTATCCGACGGATGGACTTGAACGCCTTCATGACGACGATGTTCTCGAAGGAATCCAATGCCATCTCGAGACGTGACTCATCGCCTTTGGCCATGGGGATGACACAGAACCCTTCGTCCCCCAACATCAACGGGACCCCAGCCAAGGATGCGCCATGGGAGAAGGAGTTGACGCCGGGTACGATCTCGGTCTCGAAACCTGCATCCCGGATCGCACGGTCCACATACATGTACGTACTGTAGACGCCTACATCACCCAATGCGATCAATGCGACATCCATCCCCTTCTCGAGTATCGATATCAGTTCGGTGATCGCGACACCCTCGTGCTCTCTCCTGACCGAATCGTCGGGATCCATGGAGAACACGAATTCACGTACATCCCTGCCCTCCAATCTGATTACGGACTCGGTGATGGACAGAGCCGTACTCCTTTCCCCCGATCTCTTGACCGGGTACCCGATGACATCGCATCCCTCAAGGATCCTCTTAGAACGCAAGGTCATCAGATCCGGACTTCCCGGACCCACGCTCACACCGTAGAGTTTGCCTTTCATGGTCTCACTTAGTTGGATGATATATCCCACTAAACTATATAAGATGGCAGATACATCCAACAGTGTAATTCCTCTCTAAATACCTTAAAAAAGGCGAAACCGATGGAACCGATCTATATCTATCACAACAACAGGAGACTGAGGTGCGGTCATACCACCGGAACATGTGCCGCGGCTGCAAGCAAGGCGGCTGCGCATATGTTGCTCACTAATGAGACCTTGGAGCGGGTCACCATCCTCACACCCAAGGGAATACTTCTGGAACTGGACGTGGAGGACATCACGATGGGGGACACATACGTCTCGTGTGCGGTCAGGAAGGACGGCGGGGACGACATCGATGCCACCAACGGCACCCTGGTCTATTCCACCGTCAGAATGATCGATTCCGGCATAGCGATCGACGGAGGTACCGGTGTCGGAAGGATCACTAGGAAGGGATTGGACCAACCTGTCGGAAACGCAGCGATTAACAGGGTCCCGAGATCCATGATCAGGGAAGCACTCATCGACATCTCCGATATATACGGATACGAGGGCGGATTCGATGTAGTGATCTCCATCCCCGAGGGTGAGGAGATAGCTAAGAGGACGTTCAACCCACGTTTGGGGATCGTCGATGGGATATCCGTCCTTGGAACGAGCGGGATCGTGGAACCCATGAGCGAAACGGCACTCATCGATACCATCAAGGTGGAGATGAGGGTCAGGAAGGAATCCGGGGACAGGACGATACTTGTGGTACCCGGTAATTATGGTAAGGACTTCGCCGAGGAATATCCCGGAATGGATGCCGACAGGGCAGTCAAATGCAGTAACTTCGTCGGTGAGATGTTGGACTATGCGTGCGAACTCGGACTGGACGTCGTTCTGGTATCCAACCTGGGAAAGCTCGTGAAGGTAGCGGGCGGGATAATGAACACCCACTCACGAAACGCCGATTCGAGGATGGAGATCCTTGCAGCGAACTCCGCCATCGCAGGCGCATCCATCGAAACTGTCAAAGGCATCATGGGTTGCATATCCACCGACGATGCGTTGGAACTGATCGATTCCGAAGGGTTGATCGACAAGGTGTCCGAACTCCTCCTCGAGAAGGTACAGTTCCACATGAACCACCGCACAGGAGGTAGGATCCGTACATCCGCGGTGATGTTCTCCTCCGTGTACGGACTACTGGGAAAGACGGACGGTGCCGATGAGATGTTGAAGGAGATCGACAGGGACGTGACAGTATGAGGATATCGATAGTGGCATTCTCCACGAACGGATGCGGGACCGCACAGAGGATCAGGGACAACATGCCGGAACACGAGATGAAGTTGGCATGCAAGACCACATCCGATACGCTAGGTCTGTACAACATCGAAGGCAAGACCATCGATTGGGTCGGAGAGAGGTTCTCCGATTCGGATGCGCTCGTGTTCATCGGTGCGATAGGCATAGCCGTCAGGTACATCGCACCATACATCAGAAGGAAGGACAGGGATCCGGCCGTGATCTGCATGGACGAACATGGGGAGTTCACCATCCCGATCCTCTCCGGACATATCGGCGGAGGCAATAGATTGGCCAAGGAGATCGCGGATGCGATCGGGTCCAAGGTCATAATCACCACCGCCACGGACATAAACGGGAAACTGTCCATAGACACCTATGCCACGGAGAACAATCTGAGGATAGGTAACCTCGCTATCGCCAAAGATGTGTCGGCAAGGATCCTCGACGGCGGATTCATCGGATTCAGAAGCGATGTGCCTATAATATCAGGATTGGCGAAGGGGCTCACTTACGCCGATGAAGGGGAATTGGGGATATGCATATCCTACGACAGCAAGGAAAGACCGTTCGGAAGGACATTGAACCTCACCCCCATGGACATCACCATAGGTATAGGATGTAAGAGGGACACCGACCCCAAGAGACTACAGGACTTCGTCATCTCCACATTGGATTCGCAGGGGATCGACCCCAAGAGGGTCGGATCGGTCAGGAGCATAAACATCAAAGCGAACGAACCTGCAATCGTATCGTTGAAGGACCTTCTGAATACGAGACTCCATTTCCACACTGCCGAAGAACTCATGTCCTTGGAAGGCGAGTTCTCCTGTTCGGACTTTGTCAGGAGCATCACCACGGTGGATTGTGTTTGCGAAAGGGCGGCCTGTATGTCCGGGGATCCGTTGATACTCAGGAAGACCGCGAAGGATGGTATGACCATCGCACTGTGTAGGAAGGACTTCGTACTGTCCTTCGAACGTTGGATCTGATGTCCGGACACGTACGGCACAATGGCACGTGTATCGTCATACACCCATGATGGGCGCGAGTGCGAAATTGAATATCATACCCAACAGTATCGCTACACCGATCGACGTGACCGTGATTATTGCGGTATCCTTGATCCCCAATTCCCTTCCCAACACACCGATGGTGGCGAGACACGGAAGGTACGTTGCCATGACGATACCGAACACCACGAACTGATGGGGCGTCATGAACTCCGTTATCGGGATCGTTCCCGCAAGGATCAGGAGCATACCATATGCCATCTCCTTCCTGAGGACGCCGATTATGAATCCGATGATGGTCACTGCGGGCAATCCCAACATCGTCACCGTCAACCAGGACATCGGTTCCACGAGAGGATCCAAAAGATCGTAGGTCAGAAGGATCTCCACGATCACACTTCCGACGATCAATATCGGCACGGCTATGGAGAAGAAGTCCTTGGTCCTGCTCCACATCTTGAACAATATGTTCCTGAAGGAGGGAACTGTGAGTTCGGGAAGCTCCATCGCAAGGTTACTGGGTTCCACAGGGAGGACCTTGTTGAGGATCAGACCGATGATACAACCCATGAGCACCAATGTGCATGCGATCAATGCGGAATATTGCAACCCGGCATATGTCCCGGTAGTACCGATGATGATGGCCAACTGTGCGGAACACGGTACGCACATGACGATCAACGAACAAAGGATCCTCCTCTCGCGCCTGGATGACAACGAACGGGTTGCCATCACCGCAGGGACGTTACAGCCGATACCGACCATCATGGGGATGAACCCTCCGCCATGGAGGCCGAAACGATGCAGGACACGGTCCAGAAGCACAACCACTCTGGGAAGATAACCGGAATCCTCCAACAACCCCAACATGATGTAAAACACCATGATGTACGGTATCACCAGACATAGGATCGCACGGATGGACTCATCGATTCCTGTGAATATAGCCACCCATAGCTCTCCACCTATGGCCTCACCGATATCCGGGATGGTGGTACCGAGAACCGTATCGTACACCCAGTTGACAGCCGTGTCGAGATACTCTCCCGCATAGACCAGAACTGCCAACATTGACAGAAGTACAACGATGAGGATCGGGAACCCGGTGATGGGTTCGATGGTGAGATCGGAGATCTTCTCCATCCTCGTCCTCTCCACGGCATGCCTATCAACGTTGGCGCTGATCACCCTGGATGCCTGAACGAAACGATCCGATGATATACGGACGGAAATGTCCTCACCGTGTGCTCTGGAGAACTCGTTGGACATCTCCATGACGGCCTCATGGAGGGACCCATCGTCCTCATCCATGAACCCTTCCGTACCCTCGAGAGCCTTTATGGCCCTTCCACGCTTGGAGATCGGCCCATCTGACATGAATCCCGTAAGCTCTTCGATGTACTCTTGGATATGATAATCATATTCCACATGCGGATCGCAGACCTTGGCACCACCGGACGTCAATACCTCCAGAAGTTCCTCGACCCCCTTTCCTGTCTTCGCCGATACAGGTACGACGGGAACACCGATCGCCTTGGAAAGACCGTTGATATCTATGGAATAGCGTCTGGATGCCACGTCCATCCGATTCAGGGCAAATACCACAGGCAGTCCCAGTTCCATAACCTCGTAACATAACGTTACGCTACCGGGCATATCCATGGCATCGCCCACCACGACGATCGCATCGTTCTCGTTGTCCACCAACATCTCCATCACGACACGCTCATCGTCGGAGTTGGAAAGACTGTA